>JAEORJ010000393.1 GCA_016840945.1 Candidatus Gerdarchaeota archaeon | reverse complement strand
GTATATAGATTATGAAGTAAAAACAGAACAAGCAACATTTGATATTTATTCCATTAATTTCATCTTTGTTACTATCTTTATTGTATATCTCGGAAGAAAAAAAAGCTCTAGCTAGTGTGTTATGAAAATATTGAAAAAATAGTTCATCTCTTTTCTTTTTTAAATAATTATCTACTAATGATATTTTTACTAAGTCTTGAAGTAATAACTACCGATTATCAGCTCAAACCCTGTATGACTTATCATTACCTATTTTTCTTTATATTCCTTTCATTTTTTCTTTAAATTGTACATTTCTAAACATTTCAAAACAATGATTTAATAAAATACCTAATTTCTGTTCAATGAAACAAAAATAATTCTCTAAATCATTTTAAGCATAGGTTTATAAAGTACGCGTGACAGTTTTCACACGTATACATTTAACAAACATTGATATGGGAATGAAGTCTTTTTTGGCGATAAACTATCTAGTTTAATTTTCAAAATTTTCTTGTAAAATTTCTTTTCAATTAATTATGTATAATAAAATTAATCGGTGAAAAAATAAAATGAGTAGATATAATAGCTACAGTAGACCTCAAAGAGAAATGCATCAAGTAACATGTGCAGATTGCGGTCAACAAACTGAAGTACCATTCAAACCAGATGGCACTAGACCAGTTTACTGTCAAGAATGTTATAGAAAACACAAACCAAGTAGATATTAGTTTGCTAATATCTATAATTCATTCCTAGTGAAGTATAACTTTCCTTTTTTTGTTATATTTCAATCTAGCTCTTTTTTTTATATTAACAATCAAATCAATTATATATCTTTGACATTATTTTTAGAAAAATTTCCTGTTAGTTTATAATTTTATAATACCCTATCCCTTACAAGTATTCGATGACCAAAGAAAAAAGAAGAGAAAGTAAAGGGAATGATTTCCCTTTCTTTTACTCATACCGTTTGTTAAATTTTATTACATTTTTTTAGTATAACAAGTACCATCAATGATGAAGAAATTGCTGCAATTGATACTAGTATATTCTCAAATAATATGGTACTACTAGTAGGTGTCTCAGTTTGAGGATAGTCATCAGCATCTAAAGGATCGGTCCCGGCAGCTACTTCATCGCCGTCATCGAAACCATCTGAATCTGTATCTGGATCCATAGGAGATGTGTTATATGTTATCTCATCACCATCCTCTAATCCATCTCCATCGCTATCAGGATTATTGGGATTTGAACCATATGCATATTCATCGCCATCATCTAGGCCATCTTCATCGGTGTCTGCTAAAATGGGGTCAGTCACATATCCATCTAGACCTATTGTTACTTCTTCTCCATCGTTCAATCCATCGTCATCGGAGTCAACATCTAATGGATCAGAACCATAAGTGTTTATTTCTACATTATCAGCTACGTTGTCATCATCCGTATCAGTATCTGTTGGATCAGTCATATAGGATATCAATTCCTGTCCATCCGTCAAACCATCGTCATCCTTGTCTGGATCATCATAATCACAATTGTAAAATGGTTCGTTTAAATCATCTATGTAATCAGAATCACTATCTCCAAATGCTGTGTTGAATATAGTACCTCTATCTCGATACCACGGTGTTCCACCACTTAAAGTTGCACCTGTTATATCATAACATAATAAACTACTACTTGATACTCCTACTAGTATCTCAAAAATACCATCTTTGTCAATATCTACAACCAAAGGTGCACTTTCTACTGCTGAAATATATGTTTTATTCCAAAGCATTGCTCCAATATGATTTAATCCATAGAAGCTCCCATCATCACTACCAAGCATAATTTCCATATATAGATCCCCATCCAAATCTGCTATTGCTGGTGAACTTCTGCTTATTCCATTAGTAGTAAAATTCCAAAGTTGGTATCCAGTAGCATTAAAGCAATAGACCATTCCCTTATCTACCGTTCCTTTTTTCAAACCCGAAACAATTATCTCTTTTTTTCCGTCATCATTTATATCTGCTATAGCTGGTGAAGATATGTCATCAGAATTTTCAAATAAATCTAAAACATACCAGTGTAAATCATCCAAGTCGCTTGCGTTAAGGCAGTATAAATTATCCCCACCTTCATAAAATATTAAATCTAAAAAATTATCATTCGTTAAATCCGTTAAAACAGGTTCAGCAATATAATTAGAATCAAAATTGGTGTTAATTAAATCAACAGTTCCATCACTTTTTAGTTGTATCATTCCTAATGCATTTAGAAGGATTATTTCGTTTTCATCATCGTTATCAACATCTCCAACATTAGGAGCAGATCCTGGATAGCTGCCAGTATAATTCCATACCTGATTGCCATAACCATCTAAACAATAAAGTCTTGGTGAGCAAGCAACTAGTATATCTAAATCACCATCATTCTCCACATCAACAACTAAGGGAGGATGAATTATTCCGTTCTCTATTGAGTAGTTCCACAGTTTGTTTCCATTTTCATCTAAGCAATAAATTTGCCCTACTTCATCTCCAACAATAACCTCAGCTCGACCATCAGCATTTACATCTGCAACTGCTGGTGCAGCTTCTATGGATCCTTCTGTATCAAAGTGCCATTTTTCAATTCCTTGGTTATCAACACAATAGACTCTACTATTATAATCACAAACAATAATCTCTAGGGTTCCATCATGATTAATATCAATGAAAGCTGGTGAACAATATACACTATCTGTAGTAGTAAATCTCCAATCTTCAACAATACCTAGAGCATTAGTACTAAAATTATCAATTGGGGTAAATATTTTAGCACTTGAAAAAATATCTGTTGGTAATAACAGCAACCAACCAACCATTAAAATTGCAAGTGTTTTTTTCTCAATCAAAAATTTCTCCTCCGAAAAACAACAAAGAAACATTTGTTTAAATAATAATAAGTATTTTTATCAAATATTTCATTTTTATAATGCTCTAAAATTTAGTATTTTTTTGAAAATCTTATTAGAAATTTCTTTTACATTTTCTTCAATCTACTATTAATTAGTTTGAAGTTATTTTTTTGATAAAATAATTTAATATAATTATTCCAATGTTTTTAATGATATCAGTTGTTTCTATTTAATTATCTAAACTTAGAAAAAAATAATTTATTTCCCTCTTCTTATAAATTATAATTTTCCTTCTTTTTATTTATCAAATGTCTATTAATTTAGAAACAATCCAAATCAATGCGGCAAAAACTAGAGATGGAATAATAATTTGTTTAAGAACTAGTGAGAAGATTCTTGAGAATTATATAAATTCTTATTTTTATATATTTGATTGTTTACAAGGTGAACTATTTTGGCTACCTCAAATAATAATGTAAATGAGATTACTAAAGTTCTTCATGCAGCTTTTGGTTGGGCTCTAACAAAAGATAAAGCACTCTTTGAAAACAGTTTTACCAATTCTGATGATTTTTTCTCTATTTTTCCAGATTCTAAAAGCACTGCTATTGGTTGGAACCAATTTAAGAAATTCTTAGATAGCTGGATGGATCCACGTAATATTGCTACAGGTTATGAGATAAAAGATCTAAGAATTGTATTATCAAAAAATAAAAATGTGGCTTGGTTTTCTGCGATCGTTGATGATGAAGGTGAATTCGATGGAAAACCTTGGGGATCGAAAAACATTCGCTGGACTGGGGTTCTGGAGAAACGTGCTGGTCTTTGGAAAATCTGCCAACAACATCTCTCAGAAGCTAATGATTTGAATAAATAATCCATTAATTAGATTTCATTATACTGCCAAGCCATAAAAACCTCATTTAGTATCAGTGAAGTTACTTCTGGTTTTTCGACATTTGTGAAAACAATTACTCCTTGTTTTCTAATTGGATGAAATAACATTAATGTACTAACTCCAGGTCCGCTTCCACCATGCCCCCAATATTCACCATCATTTTGCCAAAACAATCCTGTGCTTGAAAGACTTGGGAATTGAACGGTTGTCATTGGCATAACTGAGGTATTTTGTATTAATTCTATTTCACCATATTTTCCGTCATTAATAATGGTCATAAGAAAATGTGAAAATTGTCGAACACTTGTTCTTAGAAAACCACAAGGATATACAGGTGAACCATAATGTTCCATAGGAAAGAAATGTCCATAACTTTCACGATATGGTATAGCAATATTATCTTCATTAAGATTTGATAATCGCCATGAAGTATTTGGCATGTCAAGTGGTTGGAAAAGATTCTCTTGACAATAATGCTCAAAAGTTGAGTTTGATATTTCTTCTATTAGATAAGCTACCAAAGTTGATCCAACATTTGTATAATCAAAACCTGTTCCTGGTTCATTGGAGTTGAAATTTCCATAAGAGAAATATGAACCATTTTCATGCAAATAATTGAAAATAAATTCATCGATATCAATAGGTGAATCTGAACCTGATGTTTGCATGGGGTAGATTATATACCAATTATCAGTTATCCCTGAAGTATGTGTTAACAACATTCTAGGAGTTATTGTACTTGTTGGATAATTCGGATGACTTATGTTGAATGGTAAATAATTATTGATATTATCATCTAAATTAACCAGATTCTGTTCTACTAATTGCATGAATGCTGTACTAACTACTGATTTGGAAATGGAGCCAAGCATAAACAAGGTATCTCCAGTTACTAGAACATTCTCTTCGATATTACCATATCCATATGAATTCATCCAAATAATTTCATTATCTGTTATGGCACTTACTGCTACACCTGGAACACCATATTCTTCCATGAATCCCAATATTGCTTGATCAAGCATGCTAAGATTATTTTTAGAATTATAATGATTAACTAAAACTCCAACAATAGATGACGAAATGATAATCGGAATTGTTATTGCTAATATTATTTTGTAAGTTTTCTTCATTGAATTTCACCACCAATTCATCCAATGTTTGAAATTTTCGCCTTTCGCATTCTTTTGCTCTTAGCTATTATTTTGAATCCAATCAATGGAATAAGTGCAAAGATAAAAATGAGTTGCGCTTCATTTGTGTATTCTTCTTTTTTATTGCTCAATTCTAAGAGAAGAAATCCTCTATCTTGATCTGATACATAAAGATAATTTCCTCGATACTCGATATCGTGTGGTGTTGCAGTAAAACTTGCTACCTCAACTAGTTGTGTTGGATCGGAATAATTGAGTACTTCTACACCTTCTTGTAAATCGCCTAGAAAAATGTATGAACTATTTCCACAAACACCATAAACTTCCCCACCATCATTAAATTGTTTAATGACAGATGGATTTGTTGGGTTTGAAATATCAATTATTTTGAATCCCAGACTATGGCATCCCAAATAAAGTAATTCATTGTTTATATACAGATCCCAAGCACCAAATGTATTACTAACAGTCCTAATCTTTTCTGGATTTGAGTAATCTGTAATATTAATCACTTCTAATCCTTCATCAGGATCAGCATAATAAGCAATTTCACCATGGATTATCACATCATTTCCCCTTCCTGAATCAAGATATTGACCCACATGTATGGGATTATTTAGATCATTAACATTATAAATATCCATATCTCCTGAATTGATAGCAAAAGCTAATGTATCATTTATTCTTAGGTTATATGCCCATTGTCCAGAATTAGAAATTCCAATGATTTCAGGTGAATCAGCTATTGTAGCATTAATAACTACCAAACCGTTTGAATTAGTAGTATAGATGATATTATTTTTTACATCAAAACCCATTTCTCCCTCTTCAATAGTTTCTACCCAAATTGGCGTTTTTGGATTATGAATGTCAATAATTTCTATTCCATCATTAGATGAAATATATGCTCTATTGTTTTCCAATCTCATCTTATATCCAACACTTATATCTACCTCTGCAACAAAATTCACAAATAGATTATTGTTAGTATTTGCACTAACTATAAAGTGTTCATATCCTAAATTTAAACAGAAATTACTCAATATTATGAATTGGATAACAGCTCCAATAATCACGAATAGACTTTTCTTTTTCAACATTATATCCCACCTGCGGTATAATCTAAAGTGTGATTCTCTAAACGGTAATTGTTCTTACAAAGTAATAATTACTCGAGATATAACACGAGTTTACAATAAGAAATTGGAAATATAAAACAAGTAAATACTTTCCATTTAGAAAATATCTATATTTTATAAGCAAAACGAGTTTGTTATTTTTTATAAAGAATTGTTTTCATTTCTAATTTTAATTTTCTGTATAGTATCCTTCAAAATAACATTTAAGATATTTAAGAATTCAAATCCTTTCTTTGTGATCCTAAAATTCCTATATCTAGCATCTAGTAAAACTTGACTTGAAACATGCTGTTCAATATAGTTCAATGTTATCAGTTTATTAATTTCTTTGGAGAGGGTAGATGGTGGAATACCAACTCCTTCTGCTATTTTTATTGGATTGGTTTCTGAAGGATTTTGATAAGCAATTTCAATTAATACCATTACAGTTCTCCCTTTAATCTCAGATTTTAATTCTTTATGAATTGAATCAGGGAAGTATTTAGCTATTGAACCATTTTCCAAAGGTCTAGTTCCTGTAGAAGTACTCGATATTTCAGAAATCCAATTAGTGCTATCTTTGATATTATCCAGACCAATTATCACTTTTTGATTTAGAACTTTTATTTTTTCAGTTTGATCTTCTTGGAGAAAATCAAATGAGTTTTGTTTTTTCGGTTTAAATTTATAAGTAACAAAACCAATAACACTCCCAATTAAAATTACTAATAATGGAATTCCTAAATATAAAAACCAGCGGAAACTTGGTTCTATTCTGTTATCTATTGTAAATGTTCCTTCATTTGCTACTTGCAAATCTTCTGTCCAATTTTTACTCATTGAAGTTATTGAGACCTTATAGGTAGCACCATACTTAACATATAGCGTGGTGTCCCACTCAAAATAATAATTTGGTGTTTCAAAAGCAATTTGAACCCAATTCTTTCCAGAATCTGAAGAATAATATACATTACTTAGAATTACATCAGCTAAATTATATGGGAAAAGATAAACCCATTCAATAGTTACTAAGCCTTTTAAGACATCTCCATCCTGAGGTGATAATATTTGAATCCCATCAGCTTGTAAACGGCAATCACTTTGAGAGATAGTATTTTCATAAGAATTTGCTATTTCAGGTTCATAAGTAATACCTTGACAATAAAGATTGATCTGATAAAAACCTGTAAGAGAAATTATGCATATAATCAGAAATATTTTTCTCATCTATCTCAAATTAATAACTTGAATGATTTTTTTATAGTTTTTCAATAGTTGATTAATTTCTTTTTTAGCAAAATTCTTTTTATTTTAAAAATAATCATTTTGATAACAAAAAAGAGTAGAAGAAATTGGCGAATACACTAATACTTGGAATAATTC
>JAEORJ010000392.1 GCA_016840945.1 Candidatus Gerdarchaeota archaeon | reverse complement strand
TTCGAAAAGGGCGAATAGTATTCCACTAAGTCCGATGCTAAGTAGAAACGACAACAAGAAAACAGTTATTGGTATGTGTATTAAAGAGCCTTTAATTGCTGTCGTGGCAAACAGCATAAAATAGGATGCGACAACATATATACCACCTATTGATATATCGAGAATCCTAAGGCCAGAATATACTATGCTCAGGGCAAGAGCAATAAGGGCGATCAATAATCCCTCTATTAGTCCATAAACAATAATTGAAATCATGAATTATATATCATTTATTAGCGATTAACAAATATAGGATCAACAAGATTTTCTTTCATTTTCTACTTTGCACTCATTTGCTAATATCAAGGATATTAGCTACATAGGCAACATTTTCAAAATCTGCTCGATTAACAATTCTGCTGTCCGGATTTTTCATTAACTGATTCCATGTTATGAAATTTTTTCCCATAATGTGCTTGATTTAAAATTTTAGGAAATACCTATCTCGTCCAATTTTAACTCATATAGTTGCATATCTAAAAGGACAAGCTATTGGATATTATTCATGCATTCCAGATGTTTCGATTATTAAGTAGCAGATACCATTATTTAAATTAGAATAAATACAGTTTCTATTTGATGGTAAGAAAACGGGATATAAAAAATGCTTTCAGTTTAAATTAATTGTTAGTATAGCACTTAGGAATGAACGGCTGAACAAAGATCCTTTTATCAACTTATTTGCATAGATAAAGCCTGTCAAGAGGGAATACCTTACCCAGGAGGAACTTGCCCGAATTGAATGACTGGATTCAGTTATACAACAGATAGATAGGCATGGTATTGCCGCCCTAATGAAGTAAAAATTATAAATCAGAACCTGTATCTGTGCAATATATATGTAAAATGTATAGAAGTCAATAAATAATTATTTGATGATTAAAAAAAGACTCTGCTGAGAACAGTATTTTTTTGTTGAGTTTTTAGCTCCAACGTTAGAAATTATTATTGTATAATGATTGTTTATCTCATATAATGATTTATTTTTATAACAAACAATTCAAAATGAATCGTATCAAAAAAATTCTCAACGAAAAAGGAATTAAGCAAAAGTGGTTAGCCGAAAAGCTAGGGAAAAGCTATAATATGGTAAATTCCTACGTACAGAATAGAAGGCAACCAAGTATAGATGACCTTTATAGAATTGCATCTATATTAAATGTGGACGTTAAAGAACTTTTAGAAAGCAACAATCAATAGTATGGACTTAGATATAAAAATCGAAGGGGATCGAATATTTTCTCCATTAAAACAAAAATGGTTAAAATCTACTCCTGAGGAAGCTGTAAGACAAAAGTATATTCAACGACTTGTAAACCACTATGGATTTTCTCCCAATCAAATGGAGCAAGAAGTAACCGTTAGCAATACAAGCAGAGGGAAGGGTGGTGCGCGTGCTGATATTATTGTTTATGAGAACAATGAAAATAAACGAAATAGGAAGAATGCGAAAATAATAGTTGAATGCAAAGCGGATAATATTACAATCCAAAGAGAAGATTATTTTCAAGGTGCGAACTATGCTGCTATGGCAGGGGCAGATTTCTTTGTTACAACTAATATTAAAGAGACCAAAGTTTTTAAAGTCATAAAAGGAGAGATCCCTAAATCACTCGAGGAAATATTAGATATTCCTGATGCAGAGAGTTTGCTAAATGAGAAGGAAGTAAAAAAGTTATTAACTCAAACAAAATCATTTACAAGAGATGAGTTTTCTAAACTACTTTTTAAGTGTCATAATATTATTAGAAATAATGATAAACTTTCTCCCGAGGCAGCATTTGATGAAATAAGTAAGATTCTATTTATAAAAATTCGCTATGAGAGATCAAATGAAAAAGGACAGTTATTTTCTCTAAAACAATTTAAGAACGATAAAGAGGCATACAATAGATACAAATCAACAGGTAGTCGCCCGTTTTATCAACAACTTTTTGAAAATACAAAAGAAGACTTTACAAATGATGATTTGTTTGCTGATAATGAAATAATCCGTATTAGGGAAAACAGTTTTGAGTCAATAGTTGAAGAACTTCAGAGATATAATCTCTCAACAACTTCAGATGATATAAAAGGAATTGCATTTGAGCAATTTTTAGGCAAGACTTTTAGGGGCGAGTTAGGTCAATTCTTTACCCCTCGTACAGTAGTTGATTTTATGGTTGAGATCTTAGATCCAGAAGAAGGTGAACTGATCTGTGATCCATGTTGTGGAAGTGGGGGATTCTTAATTAAGGCGTTTGAATATATAAGACAAAAACTGGAACAAAGTATTATTAAAGAGAAAGAAAGGATACAAAAGGAATATTTTGATTCAAAGTACGAAAAATTGCCACTCCAAGAGAGAAAAAAGGTTGATGAAATGGTAAATAAACTCTTTAATAAATTGAACCTCGAATTAGATATTAGTAATTCAAGTAGTAGATTATGGAAAATATCTCACGAGAACATTTATGGTATTGATGCTAATCCGAGGATGGCAAGAACAGCAAAAATGAATATGATAATGCATGGAGATGGTCATGGAGGAGTTCATCATCATGACGGCTTCCTGAATGTGAATGGTATATTTGAAAATAGATTTGATGCTGTTATAACAAACCCACCATTTGGATCGAGAGTAGACAAATCAATCCTTATTAGTGAGTCAGATAAATTTTCTGATGATAAGCGAAAAAAACAATATAGAGACAAGTTTGGTGGTGATTATGATC
>JAEORJ010000391.1 GCA_016840945.1 Candidatus Gerdarchaeota archaeon | reverse complement strand
TGATCGTAATTTTTTGTTATTTGTTTATACTACAGGTCTAGTAATCTTTGATTCTAGATTCTTTATAATTAATACCAAAACGGTAAATTCTTCATCTGAAACCTTTCTTGATTTCTTAGAAACTAATTCTATTCTTGTTAAGACTTTTTCAAGCTCTTTTTTATCAAATTCATTTGGGAAATTAGTGTCGAATAGCTCAACCATCGTTGGAACATCAGGCTCGTGAGCTAAGTTATATTTTTTCATCAACCTTCGTATCAATCTCTTATACAATAAATTCAATGCTCGACCAAACTCTTGGTAATTCATATACCAAGTCATTTTATCAGCAAAGAATGACCGAGATTTACTTTGCTTAATTTTAGTCATAAGTAGTGGGGAAGGACCTTTTGTTTTAGGATATCTTCTTTTTAACATTATGAAAGTAATAATTGGGAATAAAGGAGCTAATAATGGGAACATAGTAAATGAATCTACATATCGTAAATACATTTGGATATAACTAAATGGATCAAAAATACTAAGAAAAGCTCGTCCGCCTGCTGATGCTAAATGTGATTCATCATAATAAACAATGCCAGAATTATTCCAATCCAGCCAATTAATGACATTCTCAGCTAAACGCATGTTGTCATAAGGTGTATCCATCAAATCATTAATGAAAATACTTGGATCTGAGCATAAGAATATATTACCAAGGCCAGCTGCACCTAGTGGTAATGGTAACATTACTGTAAAAGGTACACCTTGCCATTCATAATCATCAGGATAATATTCTCCATTTTTAGCATCATCTATATTCGTTTCTAACCAGCTACTGGAACTGCTAACAGCCATGCCTGAAGGGATAACGGTACCATTATAACTAAAATTAGGCACCCATTGTGTTTCGCCTGTGCTAGCATCATACCCTAAAAAGGAAATTGAAGTGGGATAACTCGTAATTACACTGCTTACACCACTTATTGATGGTCCCCCTGGAAAGTTTATGAAATTCCTAATTATTGGCATTACTGGACTTGCATAATAGCTTTGAGCGTCCATCAAAAGTGATTCATTAAATTTTAGTCCTGCTAATGGAAGTGATGACACCCCAAAACCTGTGATATTAATTGACTCAATAAAGGGATTTATGATTGTATTAATCAAACCTAAAATATCGTTGGCTCTTCCAAAATCATCAGCCAATAAAACACTACCACCACGCATAATATAATATGCTAATGCAGCAGTTTCTGTTGGGTCAAAGAATATAGTGGGACCCAGTATTAATAAAACTCCCATTGTATCAACTCTTGTTAAAGTATTTAATGTTGAGACTATTGGTCTAAATTCGTATCCTTGTCCTTCAAGATTCTCTCGAAGAGCACTAGTTCCATCCCAACTTTCATTATAGATTGAAAACTGTCTACTTCCTTCTTGACCTATATGAGTAACCGATAATGCTATTGGCAAACAAAATATTATAAATAAAACTGATAGTAAAAAGGCATTTCTATCAAATTTACCATTCTTTTTATCTTTTGTTTGCTCCATTGTTATGACTCCTCATAATGAATTTTCAGTCTATTTTTCAGCTTTAGTTTTTTGTTGAATTGCTAGTTGAATATTTTGCAACGCTTGATGTGCAAGTGTAAAAGCATTCTTCACAATTTTGTGATCACTGAATCGTGCTTCTTCATAACGCATAACTAACATTGTTACATCCCTTACTGGAATGCTATTTGTTGAAGCCACTATTCTTGCTAGCTCACGTGGTGATTGAGAACGAGCATTTGCTATGCCCAAATTTTCAATACAAATGAGCTCAAAAGCATGATAACAAAGTACCACAGCTCGTCGATAATCCTTAGCTTTATCTGATTCCTCAATCTGTTTCATTAAAGTTGCTAAATCTAAATAAGCAATACCAACTTCAGCGATTTTCTTTGATTTACGGAATCTTCCAAAAGCATACACAATTGAAACAACTATTATTATTGACACTAATACAATTAAAATTATTAAGGCAAACAAATCTAGAGAACCTCCATTTGGACTAGTACTACTTGGGGTTGATGATAGATCATGATACCTAAAAGTAATCTCAAAACTAAAATATTGTGATGGTTTATCAATAAAGATTACATATATTAGATAAGTTTGATTTTGGAAAAGAGATGCATCAATAAGTGTTGAAATGTTACCATTAGAACCCAAGGTGAAAATTATTGATCCTATAGATGCGATAGTTATTGAAACATTTCTTCCAGCTATTATACGACCAAATTGATCTGTTACATTACAATTGAATGTAAAGTCAGTGTCATTATAAATGATATTTCCGCCTAAATTAGTTATTGAGGCACCATTCGTTACTATTGTATTGTTTAATCTCACTGCAAAGGAAACATCAGTGAAAACATCAATAGTAAAGTCTAAGTTTGATGAACTATACAAGGAAGTACTTTCAGTTACTAAATGAATTGTCCCATTTCTATCAGTAGATGTGACTGAGAGTGGTATTTGAACATTTAATGTAAAACCACCGGTACCACTTGTAGTGGTGTTATAAATTGCACCAAAATCTTCCCATTGGGCTGTTATTGGCATAGCTACTACTGCTAAATTAGAGTAAGCATCTCTAACAGAACCAGAGACCTGTATTATCTCACCTGGCATAGCTAATGCAGTACCAACAGCAATTGATGTTCCATTTACAAAAGGAGTAGCTATTGTTGAGTTTCCAACTATTGTAATGCTTTCATTTTCTGAAGTAGCAGTAATTCCTTGACCACTATCAACATTTAATGTGATAAGATGATCTCCAACTGTGAGGCCTGTTTCATTTATAATAAATGTTCTTGAAAAGAGGCCTGTAGGATTTGCTGTTACACCAATAGTTGAATAGCTATCAACGAAAATAGTCATATCAACATCAATGCCAAATGGGTCACCAAAATCATCAGTAATTGTTCCTGAAAGTGTTATAGGAGTATCATTCCTTATAATTGTAGGATTCAAACCAATTCCAGGCGGTAATGGATCATCAATATCGAACGTAATTCCCGCTCCAGAGTAGACATAAATATTACGAGTACGATTAGCCCAATCCGCAGTAGTTGTACCAATATCAGTATCTAATGTTATAGAACCTACAACATATGCCAAACTTAAACTGGAAATATTAAATGATCCTTTAACAGGATGATTCACACCAATAGTAGTGTCATTTTCCACGAATATTGTAGTATTAGCTTCATTACCTACTATTGTAACATTATAATCTACCCCTAGCCAATTTAAAGTGATATTTTCACCATTAGTAGCTGCTACAGAAGTTGAGTTATCAAAAGCTAAACTTAAAGTGACTTCAATCGTTTCATTTATTCTTGCAGAAGTTTGATTCAAGCCCATAGTCATCGTGACAGAGGCATAACAATCTATAGTATCAGAAGTAAATTGTCTTGTTAACTCAATTGGTCCAAGATCTGGATCACCAAGGAAAACACTATATACAGTTATTGCGCCAGCTGGAAATTCATGATTGGTATCTTGTACGGTTATCGAATAATACCCATTACTATTGGTATAACCTGATGCAATTTCATAAGTATCTTCAAAACCTGAAGGATCAGCTTCATATGCAGTCCAACTGAAATTATTCCAGAAAATCTTGATTTCTTGGTTAGGTATCCCTAGGCCTGTGTCATAATCAATTAATTGGCCAGAAACAACAAATGAATTACCACGTATAACTGCAGATTTACTTACAGCTTTAATATCATAATAACTTGTTTCAACCCCTGTTGGCTGTTTAGCAATTTTTGCATAATCACTTTTTGTGTTGATTTTCATGCTTAATCTTGTTAAGCTAGAATTAGTTTTTACTTCATCATTAGCATTTTTCGGTTGATGATCAATAGATAAAATGGAGCTATGTTGAATACAAAAACCAAATACCACTAAAAGTGTGAGTACTAAAGTTATTGTTCTAATATAACCAACTTTAACTATTCCAGCCAGATTTAACGCCACCAAAGCCCATTATAATAATATAATTACTAAGTACATTTAATTATATCTGAAAGGGACATTCTCATTTTTATTTATTGTCAATTATGCAGAATCATAATTAGATAATCCAGCTAAAAAAGTCATCTAAAATTTCACAATTAGACATTTTATGAAAACAAATCATTAATTTAAACCAGCTAGATGGTCGGTTTAAGCACCACAGAGAAAAAATGAGCTTAAGGTCCGACCATCTAATTAACACAACAACACAAGGTTTGGCATTCTAGGACTCATCTAAAGATATGTTATTGTGTTCCGGTTCTTAACGTTCTATCTTTCCGAAACACTATTCTCTTCAATCGGGTTGTATGAAGATTTCTCGATATCTTTGGTGGCTCGAACACTACCCGTTTTTAGTGTTTATCCAAAGTATATGAGTGTGCTCTAAGATAGATACGAGAAGCGTATCAGTATTTAGCCCATTTACTCTTCTCAAAAAGATTCTTTCTTCTTCATCTAATAAAAACTTTGCTAGATGTGCTTTCTTTTTAGATTTTCAATAATTGATTACTTTTCTCCTTTTTTTCCTTTTTTTGAGTATAAGGGGAGCCATACACAATTATGTAATACAATTACAAAAGTTTATATATTAATTTGTGTAAGTAAATTATAGAAAAGTGTAAAACTTTCACGGAATGTGTTGACGAAATGAATGAAAAAAGAAAGAAACTCAAAGAACAAATCAAGAAGGAATTAGAATTAGCCAGGGTTAAAGTTGCTTTAATGACTGGTTATTAGAAATAAATAGTATTGGAGTGATAAAAATGTCAAAAGAAAAACGAAAGAAAGCATTAGAAGAAGAAATCGAACGCCTTCAAAGAAAACTTGATGTTTTAGATGATGACGATGAAGATCTTAGAGATGATGTTGAAGAAAATTTTGATCCGTTCACTGGAGAAAGAAAAGTAAGAATTGCGAGAACAGCAACACCATTACCCTCTATGCCACCTATGCCACCCATGCCACCCATGCCCCCAACATCTGCAAGAGCTCATAGACGGGTAATAGTTAATGATGATGTTGATCCTAAAGAAAGAGCTCGTATTCAAAAAGAACGAGAACGAATTTTAGCTGAAAAAGAAAAAGAACTCAAAGAACTATTAAAAATGAAAGAAGAAATGAAAGAGAAGCAACAAGAATTACGAGATGCTCGTAAGGAATATGCTGAATATCAACGTGATCTTCGCACTAAGGAAAGAGATATTCGTGATAAAGAACGTCGATTAAGAGATAATCAATATAGTTTTAATGTTAATCTTGATGACGATATAGAAGGTATAACCACCGACTTAGAGATGCGTCTTGGTGATTACACACGATCAATTCTTGCTTCAGTTGCAGATAGCCTCAAAAGTTCCATGGGCATCGCAATTAGCAGCGCTGGTGATATTGGTGATGAATTCAAAGTTGTTGGTAAAGAATTCGACAAGATAGGTAAAGAGATCAGAGATAAATTAGCTAAAGATGGTAAATTAGGATTTGGTCCAACAATCCCAGATGAGAAGCTTGAAGAATTCTTTGAAATAGGTGCAGTTATTGTTGCAGCTATTGGAGATCCAAATCGCTTACGTATTTTAAAAGAACTCGAAAAAGGACCAAAATATCAGAAAGAATTAAGTGATATTACCAACCTAAGAGGTGGAACGTTCAAACACCATATGGATAGATTGCTTGATGATGATGTTAAATTTGTCACCCAGGAAGTTGTTCGTGGTCGTTATTTGTTAACCACTCGAGGTCGTGAAGCCTTGAAACTTGCTGAAATTCAATATATGCGTTATCTCGAGGAACTAGAAGGTCAATCATCTGATGACAAAGATTCAGATGAAGAATATAATGTTAAGATAAAATAATATGGAGAGGTTTTTGATGAATTTTGAGCTTGTAAATGAACCCTTGAAAACCAACCAATCAACTGTAATTGTAGATTTAGAAGATACAATGGTTACAATTGGTAAAAGATCAAAAATCTTCCCTGTAGTTGATTCTAAATCATTTAAAACTGTAGGATATTATCTTTCAGGCGAAGTTTATCTTGGTGCAGATACAATTGTAAACACTTCTAAAGGCGCAGTAGGTTCGGCTACTGAAAAGCTTTCCAATGAAGCCTTTGTTAAATGCGATCAAATTGATTTATCAAACACTAAATCAGATAGTATTTCAGAAAAAGAATTCAGAAATATTGAGAGACAAGCTTACAGATATTTTGAAAAAATGCGTCTCTCTAAATTTATGGATAAAGCTGAATGGAATTTCCATGGGAAGAACCATCGATTTTCTGATAATTTAGACGATCTAGAATTTCTTATCTATCTTTTCGATCCCGAGGAATTTATGCTCATCAAGAATGATGATTCTCTCATCGCTATTGGTAAAGACGATCGTGAAGTGATAGTCTGCGACAAGAAAAAGAACTCCTATGTGGAAGTTTCCAAGAACCAAGGTATTAGAGTGTCTAACGATAAAGGTGAAGTGGTAAAAACTGATTCTAAAAACGGATTAATAATCAATGGTAAAAATATCAGTGAGATCATTGAAGGGGCTATTAGACCCGTATCCGAATTCTTTAGTAAAAAGAAATTTTAGAAAAAGGTTCTTACCATTTTAACCTTTTTCTGTTTTTTTATTCATTCCTTTAGAAGGCTATTCTTTTAATTTGTTATTTAGTTTTGTAATTTGACCTTTGAGGTTACTAATGGCTTTTTTATTGCTTTCAATGATTTCATGTAAGCTTTTAACTTCACTCGTTAGTGAACTAACTTTTTCTTCAAGCTCTTGGTATGAGTCTTTTTGGGACGTAGGTGTAGTGTATGGTGTTTTTTGGCTTTCAATAATAGGTTCAGAAATTGAGGTAACCTCTTTTTGAGGTAAGGGTCTAGGAGTTCGTAATTGAATTTTTCCTATATCCATTGCTGAAGCATCGAATTTCGATTTTTCACTAGGTGTATGTTCAATTATACTCTTTTTTTCAGCTCGTTGTTCAGATTTAGATATCATTTCACTAACATGAACAGTAGGCTCTTCAATTATAGGTTTAGATGTTTCCTTAACAAATACTTGACCATCATCAGGAATTCTATCTAAAAGATCATTTACCACTCTATCAATTATTATTGGAGAGAGATAAAGTTGCTCTGAATCTAGTAAATATTGTAAACCTTTTTCCAATTCCTCTGGTAAATCTCGTAGAGTTGTTCCTTTCATAATACTCAATGGCTTTGATTTGAATGGGTGGTTACCTCTACAAAGAAAAACTGAGTAATATTTGCCTTCTACACCAAATTTCAAAGAATATGTTGTACCCGGAATTTTTGTTATTGCTTCATCCATAAATATCCCATCCTTTTTGTTACCTAATTAGTACAATTACTGCTATAAATTCATTTATCTTAAGACAATTCTTTCCAAGAATAAAGAAATATATACTTTAAACAATATCTTGATAGTGATTGTTATGACACTTGAAACTAATCTATTTTCGATTATAAATAACAGACGATCTATCAGAAGATTTCAAGATAAAGAAATCCCTGATGAGGTAGTTGAGAAAATACTCAAAGCAGGTTTTCGTGCACCCTTTGCCTATCAAATTTGTAGTGTGGTATATACTCGAGATAAAGTGAAAATGAATGCCTTAAAACGGATGGGTATTTATTCAACGACTAAACTTTTTATGGTTTTTCTATTTGATTTTAATCGTATGGAGAAAATAATGCATCAAAGAAATCATCAATATGATTTTGATGATAGTCTATTTCTGTGGATAGGACTTCAGGATGTTGCTTTGGTTTCGGAAAATGTTACACTTGCAGCAGAAGCTTGTGGTTTAGGCTCAGTTTTACTTGGTGGCGCACCAATGATGGTAGATGAAATTAGAGAGGTTTTTAATTTACCGCCAAAGGTCTTTCCAGTAGTTGGTTTATGTTTAGGTTATCCCGATCCAGAACATCTAATGGCAACACGACCAAGGTATCCATTAGAATTTTCCGCCTTTGAGGATGAGTACCCAGAACTCACCACTGAAAATATTAAAGAATGCATGAAATCAATGGATGAAGGATATCTTACTCAGGGGTATTATATTAAACAAAATGCTAAGATTCCCTTGAAAAATAAAGAAGATAATATGGGATATGATAAATATTCATGGACTGAACATATTAGCAGAAAGATTTCTCAAGGGCCATGGTCAGATAAATTATTAATAGATGTTTTACGTGAAAATGGTTTTAATCTAAAGTGAAGGTAATTACCTCACTTTTTATCATATTTACAATCATTCATGAGGAAACATATATTGCATTTTGGAGCTCTTTTTAGGCAATAATTTTTCGCATGAATAACCAGCAGCGCATGAAATTCATTAAACAATGCTGCTTCTTTCTCTAATTTTGACTCGTAAAATTGTTTCCAAAAATTTTTCTTATTAGAACTACCAAAACCCAATCTCTGACTAATACGCACTGTATATGAGTCAATTACAAATTCAGGTTGTTCAAATAAATATAATAGAATTGAATCAGCTGTTTCTTCTCCAATACCTTTAACCGCAAGAAGTTCACCTCGAGAAGGAGTTGGATTATAAGCTAATAATTTGGACATATTTTTTAGATAAATTGATTTTTGCTTAAAAAAACCAGCTGGTCTTATCAAATCCTCTAATTCAAGATTGTCAATATTCATAATGGCTTCTGGATTTAGCAAATTCACTTGGCGTAAATTTTCTAAAGCTTTTTCTACATTCACCCATGAGGTATTTTGTGTTAAAATTGCTCCTATAGCTATTTCAAACCCTTCGCCTGGCCACCAGTCTTGAGGGCCATAAAAAGCAAATAATTTTTGGAATAATTCGTTTGGATGCAATATACTAACCACAAATTCATTTTCTGCAAGTAGTTATTTTGTATACCTTTTGGTTTCTAAATAAACTATAGTATTACTTGATTTATTAAAGAAAATAAATAAAGTTGAAAAATAAACTATGGTTGGTTGATATGTCTGGTACTAAAATTTCAGTTATTTATGATAATGAAGCAGCTAAAGGTTTTATCACAGGCTGGGGATTTTCAGCTATTGTTGAAACACAAGGAAAAACAATTCTATTTGATACTGGATGGGATGGAATCGCATTAATGAAAAATCTTCAAGCAGCAAATATTGACCCAAAAAAAGTAGATTTTATTATTATTAGTCATGATCATTGGGACCACTTAGGAGGATTATCATCTATTCTATACCAGATCGATACAGCAACGGTTTTTGTACCAACTTCATTTTCAAGTAGTTTAAAATCTGAGATAACTAAATTTGCTGATTTATGTGAAGTTACTCCAAAAAAAAGCAAGGAAGTATTACCTGGGGTTTTGATAACAAGAGAGTTATCAATGGTTAAAAATGGTTTTAAAGAAATCTCTCTAATGATTACAACAAAAAAAGGGATTATTTTACTATGCGGATGTTCACATCCAGGATTAGATACAATTATTGATGAAGCATCAAATTATGGGAAAATTCATTGTGTAATTGGAGGTTTTCATGGATTCGATAAGCTAGAAAAATTAACGGTTGTAGATTTAGTAATACCTTGTCATTGTACAAAAAAGAAAAAAGAGATTATAGAAAAATATCCCAATAAAAGCAAAGAATGTTTTTCAGGGTTGGTTATTTCCTTTGAATGATAAAACATCTCTTTTTTGAATAACATTAATTAAAAGTATTTCACTAATTATACTTAATTATCTTTGTTAGGGCAGCTGGCAAAAGATGATGGAGGATTACATGTGAAATTTACAGAAATTGTTAGAGTTAATGAGAAGGGAGAACTGCAAATACCTGATGAAATTCGTGATAACCTTGGCATAGTTGAAGGTATGCATGTCATGTTAAAAGCTGATGCTGAAAAGAGGGAGATTACTATTGTACCATTTACCACTAAAGAGATGGATTTAGTCGAGTTTAAAATTACTCTATCTGATACTCCCGGATCTTTAGCCCGGTGTGCAGCATTCTTGAGTGATAATAAAATCAATCTTGTTGCTAGCGAAGCTAGAGTTATTCAAAGTGGCGAAATAGCTGAATGGATCGTTGTTGCAGATATATCACATTGCACCAGTAATATACGTGATTTATGTAAAGATTTAGTTGATAAAGGGCACGCTAAAAATTCCATTTGTAGGAGTTTTCATTAAAATAGTTTGATTAAACATTTGATTCAAAGTCAGCAATGGGTTCTACAGATACAGCTTGCTCTTTTTTCATCCTTCTAGCAGTTAATAATAAAATCGTGCCAATGATTGCTGATATACCAGACAATACAAAACCAGTTATTTGTTCCGCAAGTAGTGCAGTTGAATCTGGTTCGCCCATATGAACAAAAAATGATATGATAGTCAAAGTTAATACAGCTAAACCTAAAATAAGGATAATAAATCCAAATCTCTTATTAAGACTTATAGCTAAATGTTTCCTTCTTTCTTCAAGTTCCTCAGGTGTAAGGCCATTTACATCATCTTCAGATTCCAAATTGTCTTCTTGTTCATGATCTTCAAATGGAATCTCTTTAATCTCATTCATTCTTTGGCAACCTAATTTTAGGTGATAATGTTGTTATTTTAATCATTTCTTTAGAATTAATATTTCTTTATATTATATTTAAGAAAATTTTAGAAAAAAAAGCCCAATCAATAATAAGATACCTTTTTGATTAAGCTAGTAGTTTAAAATAGATGTATAATTCAAGTGATGAGTTATGGTTGAAACAAATATAGAAGACCTTGAGCCAAAAATAGTTTGGAGAATTTTTAAAGAAATACCTAAAGCCCCTCGTCCGTCTAAAAAAGAAGAAAAAATAAG
>JAEORJ010000390.1 GCA_016840945.1 Candidatus Gerdarchaeota archaeon | reverse complement strand
TTACAGGGTTGGACCTATGTGAATACCTTTTTAATAGTTTCAATTTTCATGGCCTTTTCTAATTTATTGGTTGCTTTTATTAGCCCAATATTAGGATCAATCTCAGATACTACAGGTAAGAGAAAACCTGCGGTAATAATAGTCGCATCAATTATGGTTGGTACAACTGCTTTAATGGCTGCCTGGCAAAACTTTTGGTGGATAAGTTTCCTATTTGTTATAGCAAACTTTTGCTATCAATCGGGAAGAATGTTCTATGACTCGCAAATACCATTCATTGCTGAAACTGGTAGAAGAAGTATGGTTCAAGCTGTTGGTGGAGCATTAGCAGCATTTGGCTCATTGGTTGGCATTGGTTTAGGTTTGTTAATAAGCAAAGTAACTATTCCTTGGGATAGTGTTAATACTAATATCTGGGAATTGGGTGATGCAAGTTACGGTGATGTTAAAATAGGTGGTTTACCCTGGTTGTGTCTAGCTGCTGCAGGTGTTATAGTAGTAATGTCTTTACCTTATCTTTTCCATAAAGAAGTAGAAAATCCAACTGATTTAAAACCCAGTGAAAATTTGAAGAAATCAATGAAAAACTTAGGAGTATCATTAAAAGCTATTTTTAAGGATAAAAATTCAGTTTTATTCTTCCTTGGTTGGTTTTTCTTAGTAGATGCAGCTAATACAACAATTCTCTATATGGTTCCTATAGTTGAAGGAGCAGTAGGAGTCTCAAGTCAATTAGAAACATATGCTATTATCGCTACTGGAATTATTTTATCAATAATTTTTGGTATAATAACAGGTTATGTTCTAAAACGTCTTGGTCCAAGATTGTCCTTCATCCTGAGTGGAATTGGTTGGTCCCTAGCATTAATTTTCACAATATTTGCAGGATTACACTACAAAACAGAGATAGTTGGTGGCCAAACTATCATACACATATTTCCTTATTGGATAATGTATGCAGGAGCATTCTGTATTGGTATAGGTTTTGGTAGTATTTGGATTATCGGTCGACAATTCATCATGGTTTTAGCACCGCCTTCAAGATTAGCTCAATACAATGGTGTGCAAAAAATCGCTGGAAGAGTTTCAGCTATAGTTTCACCATTGATCTTTTCTGGGGTGATGATTGCGACAAAGAAATTCACTTCGATCAATCATGCTTTTAGGTACGCTTTATCAAGTGTATTACTTTTCTTCTTGATAGGGATGCTTTTAATAGCTTTCATTCGTGACCCATATAAACGATATAATAAAGGTGAACGTGCTCCATATATTGGTTTATATGATAAAAAAATAAAACAATAAAATTACATCATAAGTGAATAATTTTCACTTATGAATTATTTTTTTAATAAACTTATTATTTCTAAATAAACATTAAGAATTACTCAGTAACAAGGATTGTTGGATTATTGCCTTCTAAGAATGTATTTGATGAGATTAAATTGATTATAGATAATTCATATCTTCATACTCTTCTTGAAGAAATGATTGAAATAAATTCAATAGTAGGAAATGAAAAAAATTTAGCTGTTTTTCTAGCTCAAGAATTACAAAAACTAGGTTTAGCTATACAATTAGAAGATGTCCAACAAAATCGTCCTAATGTTTATGCTCAACATTCATTTGATAAAGAAGGTAAAACACTAACCTTTAACGGTCATTTAGATACAGTAGATATCTGCAAAGGTTGGAGTGAAGATCCCTTTTTACCTTGCGAAAAAGCAGGTAATCTTTACGGTTTAGGATCTGTTGATATGAAAGCCGGTTTAGCATGTAATTTAGCTGCGATTAAAGCATTGTTAGATTCTAATGAAACTATTACCGGCAAAATTCATTTTACCGCAGTAATTGATGAAGAAGGACTTGGATTGGGTTCTCGGAAAATGCTTACTAATCCTTTCTTTGGTAAGGGAAGAACTGATGGAATTATTATTTCCGAACCTTTTAGCGGAAAAAATAGTGATTATCCATTGCCAATAGGGATGACGGGAAAAATACTTTACAAAATAGTTTTTTCTGGAAAATCTGCTCATGCATTTCATCCTGATGAAGGAATTAATGCTATTGATGATGCTTCTAAATTTATTACTCAACTCACTTCTAATTCAAATAGAACTTTTAATCTTCCTTCAGATAGAGACTTTGGTCAAGGGAATATTTGCATTCTAAAGATAGATGGTGGCTATAAAGTCTATTCAGTTGTAGTTCCTGATACGTGTGAAGTTATATTGAATAGATTATTAATTCCAGGAGAAACAAAAGAGAGCTCTATTGCTGACATGCAAGAATTCATCGATAGTTTACAACTGTCATCTGACGTTTCTTTAGAAATTATTCCACCATTTTATCTGCCGTATAAACTATCAAATGATTAACCCCTTTTTAATGCTTTACAAAAAGCCTTTATCCATAATATGAAAAAAGAACCAATTATTAATTATAAAGCAATGATAACCGATGCAAATGTATTTGTTGGTGAGGGGAAGATTCCTACGGTTCTATTTGGACCTACAGGAGGAAACATTCATAGTGCAGATGAATTTGTTACTTTAAGCTCATTGGAACCTACAGCTAAAACCATTGCTCAAACCTATCTAGCTTTCCAAATGAATTAGATACCATCAGATGCCATTTTTTATATTAGCAAATGAAGGGCAGGTAATTGTTTTGGAGACTCCTTTTAAGGTTCGGATTTCATCAAGAACTATTTGACCTATTTTTTCTAAAGTTTCACCCCTTATTTTAACTAATAGATCCCATTCACCAGAAATAAGATGAACTTCATAGACATTTTTTATCTGAGCTATTTGTTCAGCTAATAATCTTTGAGAGACATCTGCCTGATAGTAATATTCAATGAAAACAAATGCTGTAACAGGTAAGCCTAATTTTTCGTAATCTGCTAAAATGGTGAATTTCTTAATAATACCCTCTTCTTTCATTTTTTCAATACGAGTGTGAACTGTAACACGAGGTATATCTAAAGTAGTTGCAATTCGTTTTGTTGGGATCCGAGCATCTTTGGTTAACTCATCAAGAATTAAACGGTCTTTGTCATCTATCATTATTGACTTACTCCATTTGTAATTAATACAAAAATAACATCATTAAAACAAAAGTCTTTTGTTAAAAAAAGATTTGATGAATAAGAAAAAGGAAAGAAAAAAAATCAAGATTTTTCTTGACATTTAGTTTTTTTCTTTGTTGGTTTAGTATTTGCTTCCATGAGTTCAGTATTATCAATATTATTTTGATCTGCATATTCTGCTATACGTTCATTGTATCTTCTAATTTCATCTGCACTTCTGTAGGTTATTAATGAATATAAAGCAAATCCCATTGAAAATAATCCACAACCAAATACTATGTAGCCAAAAGCATAGCCTGCTTTTCGATAGATTTCACCTTGAACAAAGATATTTATATTTCTAATATCGATTTCGTTCATACTTAAATCATACCAATCTACTAAAACAACTATATGGTATTTGTCATTCTGTGTTATATTATACTGGAGATAAACTGGACTCAAATAATTATTGAATGAAACAGATTCTAGTGAATCATCAACAAAATCACTTGCTAAACTTTGGTAATCAGAATGGTAATTAACCCAATCAGCTGATTCAGGGAATTGATAATTATATTCCATCCAATCCAGCCATATGTCTTGAGTACCTGCCAGAAAAATCTGATACTGAACATCTGTACAAATTAATCCCGTTAAACTATAGTCACCCTCATCTCCTTCATCTCCGGTACTAAAACTGATAGTTAAACTATCTCCTTTAACGAAGTTATATACATAATCTGCCCCCCATCCCATTTCGTTAATATCCGGTCTAGTTGGATTGTAAATATTATACCAATCATCATCATAAGGTTCTATATTAACAGAATTATCAACATAAATATCTGAAATGTTTTTCTTCAGACCGTTAACAGGACCAATCACTAAACCGATGGTAATAAATATTATACTAAAAGTAATGAGATAACTCCTAATTTCCTTTAGATAATATTTCCAACCACCAGGTCTTCTACCAGCTTGATATGGGACACTAAATTTATCTCCTTGTAAAACAGCCCAAGACAATGTAATAGAGACAATAATAACAACTATAAGAACGACTGAAAATGTTGTTGCATTAGCTGGATTGTTAAGCTCTCGCCAACTATAAGCTACATTATCAGTGCCTATCATATCATCAATTGCAGGAGAATCTCGAGATGAATTTGGGAAGATATCCCAAACTATTAGTGATTTTAAATAAAATGCAATGGTTAAATTATTCAAAGTTCTAGAAAAGGTTGCTAAGATAAATTCCCAGATAAAAACGAAGAAAAGACCAAACCAAAGTGGATATTTAAACAAAAGTCCTATTAACATGAAGAATGCTCCGTAAACAGCTGAAGCAACAAAGGAAATTAATAGAAACCATAAAGCCATATCGAAATGTTCAAAGAAACCAAATACTCCGAATGAAAGATAGTTCAACATAGTTGCTATTGAAGTGAATATTGGTATAATGGATAAATAGCAAAGATATTTGATAAATATCAATTCAAATCGATGAATGGGTCTAACTGTAAGATAGGAAACTGTTCGATCACCTATTTCATCATTAAACATTGTTGAAGCAATGTATAAGGTGAAAAGAGGAATGATGATGCCAAAATAACCATTAAACATTAGATTTGAATAAATGGTAAAAAATTCATCAGTTGTGATATAGTTACTTGTAAGGAATACAATAGGTCCTGCTATAATTGGTGCAAGAACTAATATATTAAAGATCCACGATTTTTTCTCCCTTATAAGAGTAGACCATAGCTTACCAATATATAACTTATAGAGAGTGCTAAATCTTGTTTGCCAACGATAGGTCTTTTCAAATTGAGTTAATTCTTCATATTTCTCTTTTATATCTTGTACCATTGTTTATCTACCTCTTGTTAAATATTGGAAAATTGCTTCAAGACCAGCATCTTCACTGGACATTTCCGTTATTTCAATTTTAGAGTCCATAACTAATTCAGGGAGCAAACAAAATAGTTGATCAGGACTATCTGTTCGAATATAAACAATCTTTGGATCGTTAAAATCCATTTCAAGATTTAGGATAAAATCATAATCGAGTAAAAGTGTAGCAAGCTTCTTTCTATCAGTTGTACCAACTCTTACTGTTAAAGGATATTTTTCCATTAAATCACGAATATCTGCAATATTTCCTTGAGCTATTGCTTTACCTGCATAGATAAGTAAAATACTTGAAGTAACACGCTCAACTTCATGTAAAATATGACTCGAGATTAGGATGTTTTTACCAAAATCTCTGCCTAATGATTGTATTAACTCGACTAATTCTCTTCGTACAATGGGATCAGTTGATTGGAGTGGTTCGTCTAAAAAGAGGATTTCAGGATTATGAACAATTGCTTGAGCAATCTTAATACGTTGACGCATACCTTTAGAATAACCTCCAATTGCTCTATCTTGACTATCAGTAAGACCCACAATATCAATTGCTTCACATGCAGCTTTATCAGCAACTTCTCGAGGTAAACCACTCAATAAAGCTAGTTCACGAACAAATTTTCTTCCTGTCATCCAATCAAATAATGTCTCTTGTTCTGGGCAAAAACCAAATTTCTTCAAAATATCAGGATTATTCCAAACTTCATTACCTTCAACATAAATTTCGCCTGAACTTTGTCTTAGCTGTGCAGTAGCAATATTTAGAAAAGTAGACTTACCAGCCCCATTGGGTCCCAATAATCCTACTATTCCTCTATCAATCTTTACTGAGATTTTATTTAAAGCCATAACCTCTTTGTACCATTTATTAAGGTCATAAGTTTCAATAAAATAACTTTTCATTAATTTATTTCCTCCTTGTAAAGATTGTTTATAGTAAAAAGAATGCAAATAATGCTAATTGAAAACATTATTGTTAGAGATATTCCTCCATTAATTTTTACATCTAAAAAGTCTACCATACCAAATAAGCTTGTTGATGGTTTTCCAAATAATAAATAGACGGATGAAGTAATTAATTGTGAAATTGAAAAATAATCGATCCAAGGTTTATCAACCCAATCTGATACAATACTTGATAGCAATGATGGTAAGAATAATACTAAAATTGCTAATATTCCACTTAGAACTGATTGGGAACTCATAGCTGAAAATAATAATACTATTGATCCCAAAAAGAATATCACAACAATTCCTGAAGCAATTGTTGAGAGATACACCCACAATGTCTCAAAAAAAACTGCTCCTGTTACTCCCCTTAATAATGTATAAACAATAAGAAAAACTAACCAAGGTATTAATGTAGCAAAAGCTGAAACAAAATAAATTGAGAGCGATTTTCCTATAACATAATCAACTCTGGTTATTGGCCTAGCCATATATAAAGCTAAACTATTATGTTTTTTATCATTTGCAATAGTTCCTGCATTCAGTGTACAAATAAAAACTATTGGTAGGAAAATCATCCCGGGATTAAAAGTAAATACAATAATAATAAACATTGCTTCATCAAGAGAACCAAAAAACAAATCTAAAAATCCACCAACTCCTCCCAAAAAAATGGATGTAAAAATAATCATTAATGTAAAAGATATAACTGGCAAATTACATAAAATTAAAAGAACAATTATTTTTTTACCTGAAAATTGTACTCTAAATGATTGTGAAGCAATTGCCCAAAGTCTTGATAATCGACCTTTAAATTCTCCAGTATATTTTCTATATATGCCATCAAAAACACTCAATTATTTTTTTCCTCCTTTTACAGGTTGAATTGGTACAGGTTGATGTTGATCTGTTATTGTATGAACAAAGACATCTTCCAAAATTGCTTTTTGAGGAACCATCTGTCTAATTTGCACACCAGTTTGATGAGCAATTGCAAGTAATTTATGAGAAATTTGACTCTCGGTGTAAGTTATATGAATCACTCTATCAATGACTTCAAAAGGTAAGTTAGCGTTCCTTAAACCATTTAGGAATGGATTAAAATCACCTTTAATTCTTACTAACATTAATCTCTTTTCTGTACTCATAGATTCATTATAAGTTAGTTCGTTAATTCTACCTTGAGATACAACTCTTCCTTGATCTAATATAGTAGCAAATTCACAGGTAGCTTCAATATCAGGTAAAAGATGAGACGAAACAATAATGTCTATATTATGAGCGCTACTAATCTCTTTTATTAGATCGATCATTTCCATACGACCCTTTGGATCTAATCCATTAGTTGGTTCATCTAAGAAAAGTAATTGTGGATCATTAACAAGTGCTTGTGCTAACTTGAGTCTCTGTAACATTCCTGTTGAAAATTCATTGACTTTTCGATAACGAGACTCCTCTAATCCAACATATTGTAAAGTCTCATGTGAACGTTGCATAGCCTCAGCTTTTGGTAATCCAGAGATTCTCCCCATTAGTGCTACTTGTTTAACAGCATTAACTCCAGGAATAATGGTATAATTTTCAGGCATATAACCAACTTTTGATCGAATCAGCATACCCTCTTTTTTGATATTATGACCTAAGATTTGAGCAGTTCCAGATGTTTCATGAATATACCCTAATAGAATTTTCAAGAGTGTGCTCTTACCTGCACCATTTGGTCCTAAAATTGAGTTTGCTCCTTTATGTAAAGTAAAGCTAATGTTATCAAGGGCAGTAATTGCATGGGGATTGCCTTTTTTACCAAAAATTTTTGTAATTTTATCTACAACTAGTATCTCTTCTTGTTGATCTTTACCCATGTATGGCACCCGGATATTTTCTACCTAAATACCTATGATAAATTAATATTAGTTATATTAATTATTCTTTTTTAATGTAACTAAATGATTTTCTATTATTTTTATATAGATAGCATTTATATGTTATGGAAAATATATTTAGTAAAAAATTGTATATTAATAAACAAAAAACGTAATCAAGCTTAATGTATATAATAAATCATTAAAAATAAATAATTAACATAGGATTGTAAAAGAATATGCCCAATAGAATAAATCCTCCTGATAAATCAGAGGACATGAATAAGAATATATCATTTAAAATTGAAGATATATATGATGATATAGATATTATTCAATGGGCACAATCTTTTGAGAATATTGTTGATTTTAGGGTAACCCTTCTTGATACAAATTTTGAGATAATTTATACCACAGAAAATTCAGAACGAGTAATTGGTTATACTTTAGATGATTTTAAACTCCTAGCAACATTTGGTTATGTCCATCCTGATGATCGTCCAAAAGTGATTGAAACCTTTCATAAAACAGATAATGAAGGGTATTCCGAGATTATATTATATCGAATATTTATG
>JAEORJ010000047.1 GCA_016840945.1 Candidatus Gerdarchaeota archaeon | reverse complement strand
TTATAACTATTGAGGGATAAAAATTAATTGTTGGAGTAAAAGGTTCAGGATATAATAGAATAATATTTTGTGGATCAGTAAAATCTAGAATTACTAAAGTGTAATCCTGATATTCAGAAGTTCTTGCTAAATATAAAATATAATTATCGTTTACGCCAAAATATGTTGTACCTGGTGTGGAAGATGCTAGAATAATTCCTCCTATATACTGCAAATCTGAACCGTTTTCACAATTATATAACTCAACAGAATCATAAGTTAATACAAACATTTCATCATTATCATTGAATAGTAAATCTACAATTGAGCAGTTAACTAGTTCTATTAATTTGCTGTTATAGTAAATAGGAGTGGTTGTATTAAATAAACTGTAAATATCAATAGTGTAAAAAGATCTAGTGAAGTATAAATAATCTCCATTAATATATGATTTATTTGGTATTTCTACTGTATCAAAAGATCCAATAATGGTTGGATTTGTTTTATTAGAAATATCAAAAATATCGTAAATAGCATCATTATTTGTTCTTCGAGCATACACAATACTATTACCTCTAACACAGAAATCACCAACATTACCATCAGGATAGTTAATAGAACTACAAAAAGTGGGATTTGAAGCATTTTGATAATCAATAATTGATATTTGAGTTAAATCAGTATTTTTATCCCGAAATCTAATATAGATATAATCATCAGTAATATGGACACTTTCGTAAAATGAATTATAGTGCTCATAATAGATTTCATCATTATTAGTAAAATTAAAACTTGAGATAAATTCAGGACTAAGAGTATAGGTTATATTATAAATCTCAAATCCTAAAAGATCATCGTCAGAATGATAATCTGAAACATAAAAGACAAATAACAAATTACTATGCCTTTGAAGATCAATTATCTTAACGTCTGCATGTAATTGAACTTCACCAACACCTTGCATTATCATTGTATCATTATTAACTAATATTTGAAAAAATTCCAAATCATATAATTCTTTGTATACTGTTTGGTCTTTAACTGTAAAAATATCATAAAAATAAAGTGGTATAGGATTCTTAGGTTCTAAATCACTATCAGTAACTGGTTGGTTCTGTGCGCTAATTTGTAAGGTACTAATTAAAAAAAGTGCAAATGATAGTGTAATAATTATCAGAAAATATTTCCTTTGAATTATTGTTTTTCCCATATAATTCCCTTCAATGATTATTAAATATAATATAGATTTTTTTGCTTTAATATATTTATTAAAATCTTAATATTAGGATAAGGCGCTAAAAAAAATTAAAGTGAGGATGAATTTTCTTCATCCTTAAGTGTATTTTTTACTTGATATAATCTTTGGAAGTAAAGCTATAGCTAAAATGCTTATGATAACTATAAAAGAAGGTAGATTTACTGTAGGTGTTGTGGTGAAAGGATCTGGCCATAGAAGAGTAATATTTGTTGGTATAGAATAATCAAAAATAAACAATGTTCGAAACATCTCTGATGATTCACGAGCTAAATACAATCTAGAATTTCCAGCTTCTCCAAAATAATAGGTACCAATAAACGGTTCGGTACAGGTGTAATTATCAAGTAAAATTGGTGATGCTTTATTACTTAAATCGAATAATCCAAATGATAAAATTGCTAGAGTAAAACAATTATCATCTTCATCAAAAATTAATTCATGAACATCATCATAAAATGAAAACTGCGAGATGAAATCAGGATTTGTCTTATTGCTAACAACATCATAGATTTGTACGTCTTCATTAAGACTCACATAGAGGTAATTTTCTTGAATCTTCATATTCTTAAAACCAGTAAAATCAATAGTTGAGATATTAGTTGGGCTAGCTATATTCGTTGTGTTAAAAATGTCAAAGATATCTTTACTTTCAGGTCGTATATAGAGATAATTATCTATAACCGCAAATTCATCAATATCAGCATCAGGATATTCAATAATCGATAAGTCAGCTGGATTATTCATATCAGTAAAATCAATTATTCTTAATCTGAAAACTCTATCATCTTTATCTAAATATCTTATATAGATAAATTCACCATCAAAATGAAATTGAGTATATAGCTTATAGTTTGGATCGTAGTTATATGTTGATGCATCTGTAATATTGAAATGATTAATTGCTTTAGGATAATATATATTGCTTATATTATAAACATCTAAACCCAAATTATAATCATGGTAATAATCTTGGTATTTGTAAATAGAGAACAAAATATCACCATAAATTTTAAGGCCTATAATTTCGGAATGATTTTGTTGTGATATAAAACCTGAAACATATGTTCCTGTGTGATATTGTTCATAATCTGTAAATATCTGCACAATATCTTTGATAGTACGTTCAAAGAAATATTGATCTTTGACAGCAAAAGGTTCATGTGCAAAAAATGGTATAAGATTATTGGGTTCAATGAAATCTTCATTGATTTCTTGATTATTTTTCCCTTGAGTTTTATTGATAAAAGCTGTACTAATTAAAATAAAAATAAAAGTTAAAACTAAATAATTTCTAAAAAGGTAAAATTGCTTTCCCATTTATTAACCCCAAATATATTTTTCTATATAAAATGCCTCAACTTATAATTTAAAGCATTCTAGGATTCTTCATTTTGTCATAAACAAAATTATTTTATGGGATATTTCTGATTAAACTTTCTAGCAAACCAATAACAGTCTATAGTTAAATTTTGATTATTAATGGAGAATTTTAAAGATGACAAAAAAAAGCAAAATATTAGGAATTTTACCAGCATTATCAATTTTATTGATTTCAACTTGTGCTTTTGTTCCAAGTTTTCTTGTCAGTGGATTAAATGATAGACTTGACAATAGAACACAAGATTTGAGTAATAATCAGATGGCTTATAATTGGGTGACCGATGAAGCGCGTTATATCTTCAATCATGATTCATCTTTATATACCATGGCTTGGCAACAAATCAATGAAGCTCAAAGATTGGATTTAGAATTTAGCAATTTAGTTTATGCTAATCAAACTGACGAATTAACCAATATGACTTATGGTGCTATGATCCTCTCTCACCTAAATTCAATTTCGATTATGATGGATCAAACAATATCGTTTGCAATTCACATGCATTTTAATGCTACAGAAAACGCTTTCTTTGAATTTGGTGTTTCACCAAGTGGTTATTTGTATGGTGTTCCTAGAATCGCTTGGGAACAAAAACCAGTTTATATTAAAACAACTGTAGATCATTTCATTAAAGTTCTATTTGGTGATTGGTATAGTAACCCAGGAGAAAAATTATTTTCACAAATTACTATGGATCTTCTTGAAACGAATTTCACAGTAGATTTACAAAGTCCTTTTTCATTTTTATTTGCCATTGATACTGTATACACTTTAGACACTGCTTCTAATTTATATAATTTAACTCAAACACAATTACTTGATTTGCAAGCAGAAATTGAATATCTTGTCTTCCAAATTAATGATTTAGATACAATTATTGGTAATATGCAAATGATTATTTCAATAATGACTGTTGCTACTTTATTAGCAACTGCTGTTTCAGGTCGTTTGGAAGAGCGAAAATTAGCTCATAAAATATCACTTATAAGATCTGATATTAAAGAAGATGAATCAATCATCGTTTCTGAAGTTGATAAGTTTAGTGTGATTATATTGATTTTTGCAGTAGTAATCGCTCTGGCAGGGCTACTGTATGCTTTCTGGCCATTATAATAAAATGGTTGTAATCATCAATCAACCATTTTAATTTTATTTTTTAGCGAATTTTAATATGAATGCTAAATAAAATTCTGTTGCAGTAATCAAGTGATCAATAGGGATATTTTCATCTACTGTATGAGCTAATTTTTCATCACCTGGACCAAAACCAATGGTGGGTATATTATTGAATCCTTTTGTTGCTATACCATTTGTTGAAAAGCGCCAATATTTTAACTCAGGTTTAATTTCAAATTGCTCATAATAAGACTCTGAAGCAATTTTCACTAAAGTATCATCTTCTTGCATTATCCAAGTTGGATAATAGCTTTGAACGGTGAAATCCAAACCTTTGTAACTTTTAGCTTCAAATTCAGAAACATAAACTTCAGCATTAAATTTCTTAATTGATGGAAGAGCTAGTAATTCATTAATCACAGTATCTTTTGTTTCTTTTGAGCCTAACCTTCTATCAATATGAATTATGCATTTATCAGCAACTGCGTTTAATGAAACTGATTGCGATTGTATTTCGGTAACAGTTATCGTACTTTTACCAAAAACAGGGTCTTTTGGTAATTGTTGATGTAATTGTTCAATATCTTTTACTATGGACACCATCTTATAGATAGCATTATCACCTAAATCTGGTTCTGCTCCATGACTTGAGATTCCTTCCACTTCGATTTTAATATCAACTCTTCCTCGATGCCCTAAACAAATAGCTAAATTTGATGGTTCTGTTAGTAAAACAGCATCTGGTTTTATATTTAAATTATCAACAATAAACTGCCAGTTTTTCCCTTCATAAGTTTCTTCCTGAATGCTTGCGACAATATATAACGTAAGATTATCAGGAACACCAATTTCTAGCAATATTTTTGCAGCCATAATAGCTGTTGCCAGCCCCCCTTTTTGATCACAAGAACCTCGTCCGAAAATTAAGCCATTTTGTTCTTTTCCTGATAGAGGATGAAAAGTCCATTTTTCTAACTCGCCAAATAGAACAGTATCTACATGACCATCGATTGCTAATATCTTCTTACCTGAACCAATTTTAATTATTAAATTACCCATCTCATCAACAAAATATTTTTCCACAGGATATTTTGAAATGTCTTTAACCAAGTAATCGATTATTTGTTCTTCATCACCTGTAATCGATGGTATTTGAATTAATGATTTTGTAAATTGAATTATTTCATCTTTCTTATCCATGACTATTTTCTTTATTGTATCTTTCATAAAATACCCTCAGAAATTCTTAAGTTATAATCTTACAACCAATTAATCATTGATTAATTTACCAAAATAAATATTGTTGGTAAAAGAACACAAAGAATAAAGTAAGATGAGTAACACTACTCATCTAAAATTGGAGCATTACAATAAGGACAAGTAACTAAACTTTCATCAGGTAATTTTACACCACAGAATGGACATTTATTTTTATGTCTACCAATTCTTGGTAATGCTTCCCCTCTTGCTAGTGCTTCTTGAGCTAAGACTTTTTGTCTTTCAATAGCTTTTTTACCAACAACTATTACCAGGATTATAGGGATAAAAGTAAATACTCCACCAACACCAACTATTACCCAGATCCACCACATGCTATCTAAACCAATGTCTGGGAAATGATAATTAACATCTTTCTCGATACCAGTGTTTTTTTCTTTAACCACTATATCGATAAGACCATTTTCACCATTTTTGACATAAACACCAAAATAGTAATTGCCATTTTTCGGAGCAGTATAAATAGCACTCTCATAACCTATTCCATTAATTTCATCAACGGTCATAACTAAACTATCATTTTCACAACTACTTTTTTGAAATATTAAAAATCCTAAATCAAAAGCATAAAAATAATCATCATAAGAAATTGAAAAATTATATTCAACACTTAGTTCTAAATCTTCTACTTCAAAGAATTTCAATTCATCAGAACTCATATATGCTGACATTTCGCCTTTAGTTGGGGTGGTTGAAATAACCACTATTGTTATCAATAATAACCAAAATGAAAGAATTGTAAAAGCTTTTTGCTTATTAAACAGATTTTTGAATTGCATTGCTATTTGCTCCGACAATATGACTATTTCAGTGAACTTTAAACTTTTTTAAAATAACAAAAAGGTGAAAAATTATTAATTATCGTTATTATTTACGACTTTTAACCTCATAATTCTCCCTTTGTTAAAAGGGTAAACCATTTATAAAAAAGATATCAAAAAAATTTACTTTTAATTCACTATTAATCAGATTCATTATTATCTGTTATTGATGTGCTTAAAGTTGTTGATTCTTTTGATGTTTCAGAAGCATCAAGCTCTTTTTTCAATTTAGTAGAATCTGCTTTTTCAATAAAAGTAATCCTTTTAGAAATTCTGTAGGTTTTAATTAATAGCTCGATGAAAAACAGCAATATACTTGAACTAATAAAAATCTGTATAGGAGAAGCTATATACCATTTAGTTAAATAATTAAAGATTGCATAGAAAGCATTAGGTTTGAAAGCAGAAAATGCTATTAAACCAGAAAAAACAAAACCATTATGATGAAAAATTATTGTTCCAATTAAGATGGTCACTGTCAAAAACGAAGTAAATAAAGGCCAAATTTTAAGCTCTCTACCCCAGAAATGATATTGTTATTCTTGTTATAAAATAAAAATATTATTGCGATTAGTTTTTTTTATTTTCATATAAAAACCAAAGACTTCAGTTAATATTTTTCTAATAAAATAATTGCAGGGTAACTAAAAGCCATATCATTGGCAATTAAATAAACTGGTTTAGGATTATTCTTTTTGTTTTTAGATTCCTCTTTTAAATTCTGATAATGTTTTGTTAGCTCATTTTGGATTATATTTTTATTAAAAAATAGTATTTGAAAGTATATGTGATTAGGTTCTTTTTTGTAAATACATTTAATCTCAAATGAATAACTTACTGATGTTATTTTATGATTTGCTTTTTTTATGTTAATAGCACGCAATGATCGACTACCAAGAAATCGTTCTTTAAAATAATCAGTTAACCGTTTTTTCAAGATAGCTTTGTCAATATGTATCATAACTAAAATTAAGTCTCTAGATTAATAAAAAATTCTAATAGTAGAAGGAATACTGTGATTTAGGAATTGGTTGTAATGAATTTATATGATATTATTACTAATAGACGTTCTATTAGGAAATATACCTCTGAACCAGTAACAAAAGAACAAATTTGGGCTATATTAGATGCAGGTAATAAGGCACCTTCAGCTAAAAACGGTCAAATGTGGCGGTTCTATGTTTATACAGGCAAATCAAAAGAGAAGTTCACTAAATATTGTTCAGAAGAATTTGATAAAATAATTGATAAACCTTATGTTCATCCTTATGCGAAATATAGTTTTAATATAATGGAACAAGCGCCAGTTGTAATTGCTATATATTGTACTGATTACTTTAAAGAACCACATCCTAGTCGTCCTGACATTCAATCAGTTTCAGCGGCAATACAAAATATGTTGTTGAAAGCTTACGAATTGAAATTAGGCTCATTATGGATTTGTGATATTCTCTATATTGAAAAACAAGTTAATGATTATATTAAGCCTGATAATTCACAATTATTAGCAACGATAACCATCGGTCATGCAGCAGAAGCTCCTAATGATAGACGAAAATTATCTGTTGAAGATGTTACATATTGGTTTGAATAATTGCATTATTATGGACCAAAAGATAGAACAATATAATATGATAAATCAGACGCATTTGATTCATAAGAATTCTTAATTCGTCTAACAAAATTTTTTTGGCCTGAAGCTTCGATTTTTAACAGATCTAGTCCGTTATCTGTAAACTTTGATAATGTGAAATTATGATCTTCAATTAATCCAATAGTTTGTATTATTATAGAGATTTTTTCTCCCTGGTTACTTATCTTGATTATTTCTAAAGTCTTATCATCTTCAATATATTCATTTAATAGTGGCTTTAACCAAACCAATATGCTTTTTTCAATTTTATCAAATGAAAGTGCAGTATCTAAAGCTTCATAATTCCATTCTTTATTGATGATATGATTTCTTCGATCGGACTTCATAAGTTTAAAAATAGGGAAAAATAGGGAACCAGTTCTCTTCTTATAATCACTATATTTATCACCAAATACCTCAATGAGCATTTCCTCTTCTTTGTTCACTCTTAGCAATAATATTATGATTAATCCGCCTATCCAAACAATGCCAAAAAACCAATTTTGGGTTATTAAGAAAAAGGAAGTGTGAAACAGTATAAAAGCACTATACATAGGATGCCTAATAAATCTGTAAGGACCGCTTGTTACTAGCGTATGATTATCTCGTAAACGAAGTGTATAAGAAAAGTTGCGTCCCAAATAAAAGTGAACAATATAAAAGAAAATTAATGAACCAATTCCAAGACCTAACCCTACAAATCTTAATGCCAATGGATAGAATGGTATTAATCCCCAATCAAACCATTTACTAATAAAAACATACATGAAGAATAGTATTACAGTAATAGCAATGTATATTTGTAAAATAGATAACCTAATTTTACTTTCTTGTATATTAAAACGACTATTTGCTTTTCTAGCTTTAATAGAAAAATGAATTCTAATGATTGTAAAGATTGAATAGAGAACGATCAAATTAATTTTGAAAAATAATTCGTAATCCATAACAAATCCCTATGAGTTAATTCACCTATATAATAATTATTTTTTAATTATTTGCTATAGAAAAAATTGAGTTAAAATTTTCTGCTTTTTTTATCAATCCAAAAAACTTCAAATGGTGTCTTTCTGATCAGCTCAATTAGCTTTTCCTGGGATACAAAATAGGGTTCAACTAATGAATGATACATTAATACTGCCTGAATTTTCTCTTCGAGAACATCAGAAATATCTATTTCAATTGCTTTTTCACCAGTACTACTCGCTAGTTTTTTAGCTTCAGGTAAGAAATTAGGGAAATCTTCGTAATAATATATATCAGTATTAGCAAGAAATAATTGTGAAACAGCTTTCTTGACTATAAGATGATCAATTTGATTTCTCATTGCCATTGGGCAGTAAATCTCAGTTATTCCTTCTTTTTCTACTAAATCAGCTATATAATTTTTAAGATCAATAACCATTTTTTCTTCCATTTCATTTAATTTTTTATCAAACAATTCTTCTAAAATTCTACCTCTCATTAAAGCTGATTTGAACTTTAAATAAATGATTTTTACATTATATAGTTCTTGAAACCTCTTTTCCTCCCTCTTTTTTCGACGGTATTTAAATCCAAGTAATTTTAATCGGAAATACTTCCTCCTTGGTGGAAAAATATTGACTATTAAAGATTCCTCTTTGTGTTTAGCTACTAATCCGCCACAAGACCAAGCAATGTCTCCAAAATGAGGTTCAAGGAATAATTTCTTAGACATTAAACTTTCAATTATTTAGAAGCTTAATTTATAGATAAACTTGCTGATAATAACATTAGTAATTTTTTATTGTATTGTAATATTGAATTATTTTTAGTAAGGATAATTAGGATGATCTTTATCTTCTAATCTCATTTGATATACTATGCAATTTTGTAAATCGAGATTCTGAAAATGGAATCGTCTATTTATACGTTCAAATCTAACTATTGATTTTGGTTTTATTTTTATCATTATCATCTCTTTAATCTTTGAAAAAGCGTTCCACCAATTTTGTGAAAATTTGGTAATAAATAATTCACCTATAGAAGTATTTTTTTCGCCAAAAGCCCAACCTAAATTTTCTGCTTCGCCTTCAATTTGCACATTTTGTAAGCATAAAGCTACATTCGAATTATTGTTTAATTGAATAACTTTCTTATTGTGATTCCAAGTAAGAAAATAAATATCAAAATCATTATTGACAAAACTAACAGTTCTAGCGGTTACTCTATCATCTAATGAAGTAGCTAAAATAATATCACTAGTAGTTCCCATTAACTCTAATATTTGATTTTTAATTATATCAAAGTCTGGTTCAGTTCTCATTTCGATAATTGCTTCAGGACTGTCTATATTTTTCTCTGACAATTTTACTTTCCTCAAAGATAGATTATATTTTTTTATAAGAATAAAGATTTCCTAAATAATTGATTGGTATTAGAATAATTGATTGATTGATTACTCTATTGTAGTAAAAAAAGGAAATATTCTTAAATGGAATCATATAAGTTTTATTATTAACTCTTCAATAATGATAGTAAGAGTTATTTTTGGAGGAGAACTGTTAAATGAAGAAAAAAATAATATTTATTTCCCTTATTCTCGGTCTTATAATGGCGCTGCCAATAATAACTGCAGATGCTACAATTACCCCGCAAGAAATTGCTAATGCCGCAATCAATAGTAATGGTTCTGATAATGATCAGCGAATCTCTACTAATGATGGTGTTTATGATCTTGATGGTACAATAATTGAAATTAATACTTTAAATGCTAGCTGGGTTGAAATTAATCTTAATGAAACCATTGGAATTTTAATCTATCAAGGAGTTCATCATTTTAAAGTTGTTTTCAATTGGATTGATGGTTCAGTAGATGAATTAATAATGTCTATTGAAATGTACTCTTATGAATCAACAAATACTTCTATGGTCTTAAAATTACCAGATCATCTTATAACAACATCTTATGATTCTTTCAATTCTTGGACTTTTACAGTAGATGATTTTGTAATTCGTTGGCAAGAGGACATTCATGAGCTCAATATTTACAATAATCCTATACAGATACTTATTACTGATGTTGGTGGTTATGAGCAAATATTAGTAAATTATTTTGGTTTTATAGTCTATTTTAATCGATTTGCAGATAGAAGTTGGATAATTAATTTCTTCAACATCTATAACATTACAGCTACGTACATTCCCCCACCATTTGCTGGAGAACTAGAAGTTTATTATGAAAAAATAGGTGTGATAAGCTTCCCTGTATTTCTAGATTATCCTGATGTGGGTGCTGGTGATGATGAAATATATTATTTGGATGATAGTGCAGTAACTATTGCATTTATCAATAATGTTCTATATGTTCAACATGACCATTATATTATAACTATTTACGAAGACAAAGTTGTTCTTGAATATGATTTTATTTGTATCGTAATATACATGACGACAATAATTGAGCGAATTGTAATAATATTTTATGAATTTACATTCATCTATTACTTTACAATAACTGAATTAATACTGGTTATTATTTGGGAAACAATTGAAATCAAAGTTTATTATTATCAAATTGTTATCGTTTATCAGTTAATAGAAATCATCATTCTTATTTACAATCTCTATTTCGAAATTACTATAAACTTCCATATTAATATCTGGATAATTGAGATAGTGTTTATTATACTGATTTTAAATCCAGTAATAGTTCAACCAGTAATAATACGATTTATACCAATACTTGTTCCAATATTTATTCCACTTTACTTCCACATCCCAGTGTATATTAACCAATATACTTACATCTATGTCCCATATCTCGCACAAGAAGTCTTTATTGACATTTATTCAGAGGTTCTAGAATCGCCAACACATACAATAGAATATTATGTCTATGATCAAGCTGATAATCCTATACTGGATGCTACTGTAACCGTAGATTATCAAGGTTCAATTTATAGTACAACACACGAAGGAAATGGTGTTTACCAAGTTTTAATTCCTACCTCAAATGAAACAGAAACTATTATTGTTACAGCTGTGAAACCTTATTATCCAACAGCGACATTAACATACTCTTTAGATATTAATTGGACTAGTGGAGTAGAAACAGTCACTCAACCAACACCCCTTTCATTAGTTGCTGTCTTAATTTCATTACTATCTGTTTCAATTGGTACGATGATTTATACAAGAAAGCGGAGAAATTAGTTTCTCCACTTAATTCTTTTTTTAGTAATTTTTAATTTATTAGTCAATTTTATTGTAGATTACACCTAAGCTATAAAGGTAAGATGATTTCTTCATAGGTGACATAATAGCATCTTTTGGCCAATAGCCTTCAAAAAATTTAGGCTCAGTAACCATTTCCTCATAAGAAACAAGTTGTTGTTTACTCGTAGATATTAATTCAAGAATATTCTCAAAATAAAGCCTAACATTTGAAAGATACTCTTTATCAACAGCTCTACCATGCCCGGAAATTATTCTATAGGGATTTAATGCTTCCCATTCTTTTAATGTATCAATCCATTTTGTAAGATCTGTATCGGGTTCACCAAAGTATGGATAGACATCCACTTGCATCAAGTCTCCCGCAATAACAACTTTTTCAGGTGCAAAATATATTGATGATGAGCAACTACTATGACCACCTGTAACTTTGAAAACAAGAGCATTGTTTTTGCCCATTGAAAAGGAATCTTTTACCCATTCATGTGGCATAAAGAGATTAGCAATTTTTATTGCTTCTGTAAAACCCGGAAAGATTTGCTCATAATTTGTCATAAATTGTTCTGTGAAAGTAGCAGTAACAAATTGTTGAAAACGATTTTTTGCTTGTTCAGCAGCAATAACTTTTACATCAGCAAATGCACCCAATCCTAAGAAATGATCGATATGACCATGGGTACATAATAGTGTACTCGTTTTTAACTGGAATTTTTCTTCCATAGCTTTTCTAAATTTAGCTGCTGTTGTGGTATTTAATCCTGCATCTATGAACACTAATTCATTTGCCAAAGCTATACATGAAGAATTGGAACCTTGTTCATTTTGAGCAAAAACAACATGAGGGGTAACTTCTTCATATAACATAATAAGGATATTTTACCTTTCAATTTATTAACCTCTATATCAATCTCAAGTTAGATGAATTAAAATTATGAATTTTATAATAATATTTTAGTACAATTAATGGATTAGTAGTTTTTAATGTAAAGGGGATTAGTGATTGATGAGAACGCTAAAGTATAGAAGAAAAGTAATATTATTTTCATGTTTATTTTTACTATTATTGCTAATTTTCCCTATTTTTTATTCATTTATTGGTTATGGTATCCCTAATTCAGACATCATCCATGAAACTAGTGATTGGATTTTAATTGAAGATAAAACTGGAAGTAGAATCGCCTTAGAGTCATCGAATAGCTCTTTATATGACGAGCTGCAAAGTCAGCTCAATAATGGTGAGCTTCGCTTTATATTAACAGGAGTTATAGTTTATTACTCAAACTTATGGCATTTCCGCTTTGATCCCTCTAACATTGATATAAAATATGGAATACAAGTGAGAGATAATGCTATAAGTAATAATTTTATTGACTTTCAAATGATTTCTAATAGTTTAGTATTTTATTTGCAAAAAAGTATTACAATAAATATTAATCCAATAGCTATATATCATGTAAAATATCCTTTGGAATTATATATTCCTGAAGTTATTGCGCAAAATAATCATTTAAGGAGATCAATGAAAGCTTTCTTTATTTTTGATTTAAGTGCTTTCATTCATGTTTCTATTCTAGTTGGTATTTTTATAATTATAACACAAAAATCAATAAGGGAAATAAAAAAGGTAAAAAAAGAACTTTTAACCTCTAAAGATTTAGAAAATGGCATATCATTATCTGACTTAGAGAAAAAAGTTAAGCTTAGTAGTGAGACGATTAATAGAATTATTAAAGAAGAAGACCTTTTAATAAATTTAGACTTAATAAAGAGGGAGGATAGAATTTATTCGATATTTTATTATTATTTAGCTTTTTTAGAAAAAGAAATAACTGAAATGTTGAATTTCCAACCTGAAGAAATTACTCCTGAGCAATATAGTCTAATAACACAAACAAAATACAAATTAAAAGGTGTTATTGATTATCTAGAAAGAAATAAACTAATTAAAGAACAAAAACCAATTAATGAGCTATTAGATAAATTGACTGAATTACTTAAAGCAATTCCTTTTGAAACATTAATGAAACATATTAAAAAAGAGTAATACATTGGTTGATTTTTTTATAAACATCATTTTAATTAGATAACCTGCATAAGATCAAATTATAATAAAAAAAAGAGAGAAACTTTAGCTAAGAAAGTTTCATCAATTTTATTAAATCTCGAACAGAAGCTTTCACTTTTATTAATTTCTGGCGAAGAGCGCTTGCAGCATTCATTTCTCCTCGCATCACCTTAACAAATACTCCTGTACTCATTGTATAGACAATTTCAGCATCTTCAATAAATCCCTCTTCTTTTGATTGGGGTATGCCATCAATGACAGTCATGTACCAGTACTCATCAATATCCGTGAAATGGAAAAGCATTGTTTTATTCCAGCCTTTGAAAACACTTTTAGCTTTCTCTTCTAGAAATTTCTTATAGAGTTCATCTAAAACATCAAACACAACTTCTTTACTCACACTGAATTCAGTTTCAACATTTTTTGTTGCTTTCTTTTTTTCATCTTCAGCTTTTAAGTGAGCAGTAGGTATTCGACATTCGGTTCTATCTTGCATTGGTAAAAATACTTCACGTTCTAAAGGAATCATTTGTATAGCATCTTCTGGACAATGGGCACTACATTGACCACAACCACAACATTTCTCTTGATTAATACTAATGTGTCCTTGATTATCTAATGATAATGCTTGTAGTGGGCAGAAATCAATGCAAACTTCGCAACCTGCACATTTGTCTTTGTCTGGGAGTTCTGCAATATAATAGGATTTTAACAAGAATGGCATGTTTCCACGATGATAATTACCAAATAAGCCACAACAATCCCAACAACATGAGCAAATATTATCAGCTTCAAATTTATCATCTACATTCTTTAAAGGAGCTGTTTTACCTACTAAATGAACTGCTCCTTTATCTTGGAATTCTTTGACAAGTTGAATTGCTTTTTCTTTTGTTATCTTTGAAGAGAAACCATATTTTATTAAGTGTTCGGCGTGTGGTCCAAGATATATGCACGATTGTGGTGCCATATCTAATCTACAAGGGTCACCTACTAAATATTTCTGATGTCTACAGAAACAATGACTTAGAGCGATAGCATCGTTATCATCTAACTTCTCAAAAATTTCCACGACAGTTTTTGTTGGAAACACTTTACTTACTTCAGGAGTTATTGTTTTATCGACTTTGATGATTTTTTTCTTTGATGGTGTCATAGAATAGATCGCATGGTTAGGTCCTAAATCCCTGAGCATGTTATTAATGAATTCTTTATCGCCATAGTCTTCAAGAGCTCTATAAAATTCACCAAGACGTTGAGCAAATAATTTCCTTTCAGGTGTTTCTAAACCTTTATGCATATATAATTCACACCAACCAGGTATAATGCTCATGATGTGATACAATAACTCATCATTTTCAGTTTCTGGTTCAAGTTCAATAATAGAACCTTTATGTAGTAATGAATCAAAAATCTTAGAAAATTGCCTTTTTGAGAGATTAACTTTCTCTTTGATTTCATCTACAGTTTGTATCCCACCTCCCATATCCAAGAGAAAGTCAACTTCTTCAGGTGTGAACACTGCATCAAATGCATTTACTAATTCTTCCATCGCAAGAACAGGTGTAAATGATTGATCGTTCATAAGATCTATTAACTGATTTATTTTTTGAGAATCATTTTTTAAGGTGCCTTTCTCATTCTTCTTTCTGCTAATTGAATTAGAGTTAATTTTAATTCACCTCGATTTTCCTTTTTCCATTGATGTGAATTAATTAGTCAAAAGCTGTGTTTTATAGAAGTATGTAATAATAATTTTAACTCAAAGTAACATGCATGCATAATAAATCCAATCCCAATATTTCCAATCCATCAATGGAATTTCATTTTCTGTATTCTCATTAATTGTATAATGAGAATAAATAGTAACATGCTTCAAAATATAAAAAACTTTGTAAAAAATGATTTTGCCATATATGTAAGATTTTAATAATATAAAGTTATTAGTTATTTAATTTCTTGAAAGGAAATTATTTATTTGAAGGAGGTCTTAGGGATTAAGACAATAAGCTTATGTATAGTACATATGGGACAAAAGGGCTTGGAAATGGTCGAAGCCTATCCAAGATCACTTCCAGAAGAAGTTTATAATAAATTAATTATAAAATGTATGCCACTTGGGGCAAAAGACGGCGAATTCACAACCACACAGGTTGAGGATTATGTTTATTCTGGATATGTTTTTACAATTCCTGATGAAACTTCTCGAGCAAATATTGCGTCACTTGCAGCGATTTTTGATCAAAATGTATCAAATCCTGGGGAGATAAAGAAAATATTTGCTTACACAATAGACGAATTGCGAAAGAATAATCTAGTCAATATTGAAACACTGACAAAAATTCTACCTAGTTTATACAAAGGAATTAATGAAGGCCACTTAAAAATTAAAATAAGCTCAGTAGTCACTCTTGAATTCGGATTTGAAGAAGAAAATAGTGATAATGAGATTGAAGATAAGTTGAAAGATATTAGAAATGAAATGTGGTCACGCTAATCATTGGGGGTAACTAACATTGTCATTTCTTGCTAGATTATTTAAGAACAGAGTTAAAAATGTCACTATAACCATTTGTGGTTTGGATGCAGCAGGTAAAACTACTTTAATCAATTATCTTATGACCGGTGAATTTACCAATACCGAACCAACACTTGGTGTAAATCGTGAAATTTTAGATCTACCTAAATTACATATCAGTATAATGGATCTTGGAGGTCAAGAAGATTTCAGAGGTATTTGGTCTGAAGTGAATGAGAGAACTGATGGCTTGATCTACGTTGTTGATAGCACAGATTTCATTCGACAGAATGAAACTAAAAGTGTTTTCTATAATATAATCAATACACAAGTACACAATGAAATACCAATATTGCTACTACTAAACAAAATAGACGTTGATAATCGTATATCGCGAGCTGATTTTATCTCTGAGTTTTCATTAGCAGATTTGAATCTATCTTGGAAATGTTATGAAACTTCTGCTAAAACTGGTGAAGGAATTTATTCAGCTTTTAAATGGTTAGTAGATGCTTTAGGAGATGGTGCATAAATGGTCGTAACGATGATAACTTGGACATATTTAATTATGAGTTCAATAAGTGCGGTGGTAAACATGTTACTTTTCATTTTACTTTTTAGTAACTTTTTACGAAGAAAAACAATTGGAACAATGATTCTAGTCTTTTCATTTGTTGTTACAGCAATTGGAGAAGCTATGTTTTCAATTACTTTTTGGCTACAAGCTTTTGTAACTACAGTGCCAATAGAGACTACAGGAATTATCTATTATGTGGGAATGGCCATTCTCTCTTTGAATACTTATTTCTATTATTTCTTTGGTAATAGGTATATAATTAGGGATAATGACATCGCTAAAAGTGTAATCGCCCTAGTTTTCTGTATAACAGTAGGAATAACTATTGGGTTGGGAACATTCTATATTCTACAAGGCATTAATGCTCCTGGAATTATTGTTTATGGATACTTACCTGGCGCTGACTTAACTATGTATATAATTGGTTATTACCTAGGATTATCTTTGGTACCAACATCTGTTATCTTTGTTTTTGGACGAATTGTTGTTAAAGGAATAACCATGCAAAGACACTCAAAAGATATCGTCGCTAAAAAAGGACTAACTTATGTTTTAGTTGCTTCAGTTTTGCATATTCTTGGTGCTGCATCAAGAACACTATTTTATTGGATAGAAGCAATTAGAAACTTACCAATTCTTTCTGCATTGATATTCGCATTTGGTGTAATTGCTACATTTGTAGCTTTAATATTGTATTACTTGGGTTGGGTTATGCCAGAATGGTTAAAACGCAGATTCAGAGAACAAGCATGGTTTGCCAAAGTCTACACTGGTAAAATAACAGAAACTGAAGTATCAAAAGTTCATGTAGGTACTGATTTATCACAAAATAATTATTTAGAAATTAGTGAGAAATAATATTTCTCCTTTTTTTTTCTATCTTCAAAAAAAGCTAATTTATCATAAAAATTAAAATGGTAGACCCGCGGAGATAGATTCCAAGGTTGAAAACATCAACACTTGTTTGAACTCCGGTCAAGGGATTCTTGGAAATCCCAAGAGGCATCAGAACTTCTTTCAAAGTCCCCTATCCTTGGCCGCTAGACTACGGGTCTATAGTTTGTTTATTTCATCTTCTGATTCAGTTTTAAATTTTTCTTTTGTAATTAAAAAGCAATTTCTGAGTGTTTTTTATTTTTGCTACCAATTTTTTTTGTCAGTAAAAATGAGTAATACTTAAATTCTGTTTTGGGGATTTCCCTTAGTTTCTGTATATTTGTCGGATTTATATCAGGAGATAACTAGTTTGGATAAAACTGTTCGTAAAACTGCTATTACTTTATCAATTGTTTTTATACTCTCAATTGGTCTGGTTGTTGCATTCTCTGTTCCTTTTGGTATCTTCCCTCCTCTTGGGAGATTACTTTTTCCGGGCAATGGTGTTTGGAACATACCTGAGGAAGTTTCATCTACAGAAGTTCTTTCAATTCCAGAATTAAGCAATGATGTAACTGTTCTTCGAGATCAATGGGGTATTCCTCATATATATGGTGAAAGCGAAGCGGATATTTTATTTGCTTTAGGGTATGTTCATGCCCAAGATCGATTATTTCAAATGGATATGGCCCGACGAGCAACTCGAGGGCAGCTTTCAGAGATTCTTGGTTCAAGTATGCTTGAAGCAGATCAATTTGCCCTAACTAAAATGATGGATTATTGGACATTTGAAACTTATAATTATATGATGGCTAGCTCAGATCCAGTTGATATTCAAGTTATGGTGCTATTGGAATCTTATTCTAATGGTGTGAATTATTTCATTGACAATGAGAGAAATCTTCCATTGGAATTTCTTTTCTTGAATTATCAACCTGAACACTGGAGCCCTAGTGATACATTTGCATTCATTAAATATATGAGTGAAATGCTTACTTGGGAATATTCAGATTTTCTTAACATCTTGATAAAAGATGCTATTGGAATGGCTGATTATAATGTTCTTTATGGATATTCTTTACCATATCAGATTCCTATCTGTCCTGATTATGGTGAGGAATTTGATGTCGATATACAAGAAAATAAATTCCTATCATCCACAGATTTAGATGAATCCATTGACACAGATTTTGTTACTTTAAGTAAATTAATTATTAATGGTATTGAAGCCTTACCTTTTGAGCAACAGTACCTCATCAAGGATGATATTATAGGCTCTAATAATTGGGTTGTTTCTGGAGCTAAAACTGCTTCTGATAAACCTATATTGTGCAATGATATGCACCTAAGTTTTAACCTTCCAGGTATTTGGTACGAAGCTCATCTTATTGATACTTCCAGTGATTTCAATATTTATGGATTCTTTTTAGCAGGTGTTCCTTTCCCAATTGTTGGTCATAATAATTATGTTGGTTGGGGTATGACAAATACTGCTTACGATGTTATCGATTGGTATACTTATGAAGGAATCAATGAAACCCATTATTGGTATAAAGGTGTCCCAACTGCTTATAGTACAGTAGAATATTCAATCCCAGTAAAAGGACAAGATAATTACGAATTTGTGATAAAATCAACAGTTCATGGACCAGTTTTTGAAGGATTATTAACTAGTGAGGATTATCCTGAGTATATTGATAAGGTAATTGCTTGTAAATGGATTGCTCAAAACATTACTTTTGAAGGACGAGCTGTTTATGAATTTGCTCATGCAAAGAACCGAGCTGACTTTAATGAAGCTTCGGAATTATTTTCAACTCCAGCTCAAAATCTCATTTATGCTGATATCAATAATAATATCGCTATTAGACCTACTGGTAAAGTACCAATAAGAAATGATACAGGAATACCTTCATGGCATATGGGAAATGGCACTATGCCATATAATGGTAGCGCTGGGCAAGGTGAATGGATTGGGTATGTTCCTTTTGAAGATTTACCTCATTCAGAAAACCCCTCACAGAATTATCTTGTCTCTGCTAACCAATTAGTTGCTGGCCCTGATTATTTGAAAAATTACACTTTACAAAATCCCATAGATATCTCGAGAGGATATCGTGCTAGAAGAATAAATACTCTATTAGCAACTAATGATGATATAACTATTGATGATATGAAAGCATTCCAATTGGATTTCTATTCAATGAAAGCAGGTAATTTCAGCTCATATCTTTTTGATGTATTAAATGCACAACCAACATTAACAGCTCTACAACAATCAGCTTATGATTTACTATTAGATTGGGACTTTATTGTATCCAAGGATTCCGCTGCTCCGACTATCTTCAATGCTTTCTTAGATGCTTATAGGAGGGATGTTTTTTATGATGATGTTATAGACGCAGGATCACCTTTCTATCCAAGTACTGCTGTTTTAGAATGGTTCACCAAGAATAACGAGTCTACGAAATGGTTTGATGATGTAAATACTATTGATATAGAAACTCGAGATGATATACTCTTGAAATCATTCAATAGAGCTGTTGAAGCCTTGGCTGTCTATTTTGGTACAAATGATGTCTCACAATGGTTATGGGGTGATGTCCATCAACTTAAAATTCCACATATAACAGGATTATCATCATTAGGATTTGGACTCATGCCCATAGATGGTGATTCAGATACAGTTAGCCCATTTAGTGCTACAATTTTACCAAACACTGAAATTCAAAAAGGCATTTCAAGCTTTGGATCGTCAGAGAGAATGATTATTGATTTTTCCAATCTCAATAATTCCATATCAGTTATTCCATCTGGTCAAAGAGGTCTTTCAACTTCTATGCATTATACAGATCAATTAATGATGTTTCTTGCTGGTGAATATCACACTCAATATTTTGGTTGTGATACTATAGCATCTTTCCAAGTAACTTGGATTGAATCAAAAATTATCTTTGAAACTGGAGGTAATTAAATGAATGAAATTAATACTAGTGAAGAACAAAAGAAATCAAGTAATCTAAAAATAGAACAAATTTTATTCTATTGTGCGCCAGTCATAACCTTTCTAATAGCATTTGGATTAGCTTTCCTCCCAATTTGGCAATTATCATTAATTGCTGGAATAATTGGTGGTGCATTTTATCTTAAATTTAAACAAGGAGCTCTCGCTGGAACAATTGGCGTTGGATTAGGTTGGTCTTTATACATCATTATCAAAGTAAGTACTACAAATTTGGAGACTTTAATTGATCAAATTGGTGGTATAATTCTAGGTTCCATGGGTTTTGGTTGGCTTTTTATTGTAGCAATTATCCTCATGGGTTTTGTATTTGGTGCATTAGGAGGAACCATTGGAAGTGGAATCCGAAAGCTAATTCATCAAATAAGTAATAATAAATCTGCTTGAAATTATAACTCTTAGAAATGGTTGATTAGTTTCAACCCTTTCAGTCTTTTTTATTAATTTTTTTAAATAAAAAAATGTTGTTATTTAATCAGTCGTAATAACAAGTGAAAAGAATTATAAAATATCCCTCCAATAATCTTAATTAATTTCTATCTATTATAACTATATGGAGCTATATACAATATGAATAAAGTAACGATAGTTACAGATGGAGTATGTGACCTTTCTCAAGAAGTCATAGATAGGTATAATATTGTCACTGTCCCTTACAGGATTTTTTTTGGTGAGGAAGTTTTTCGAATTTGGCATAATGGTAAAAGTACAATTCCCCTAAAAGAATTTATATCAAAATTACCTTCTGTGACAAAAGAGACTTTTCCAAGAACATCTATTCCATCTCCAGCTGAATTTAAAGAAGCTTTTGATTTAGCCTTTGAACAATCAAACACTGTAATAGCTGTACTATTAACATCTGGAATGTCAGGTGCTGTTCAAGCAGCAAAAACAGTCATTGATAATTTCTTTAAAGATAAAGACATAACAATTTTTGATTCTCAACAAACAATGACCGGAACAGGTATTTTAGCTCTTGAAGCAGCTAAAATGGCTAGTGAAGGGAAATCTAAAGATGAGATCATTAATAGGTTAGAATCAATTAGTGTTCGTACTAGAACGATTTTAGCCATGAAGGATCTTAATTTTCTTGAAAAACAAGGGCGTTTGGGTCCGATTCAAAACGTTAGGGAAAAGAATCCTGATGTTATACCAGTTATTCATATGAAAGATGGTATATTACAACCCTTGACAATCTTTCATAATCATGAGGATATGGAAAATCGTATGTTGAAATTTATCAATAAAATAATACCTCATATTGAAACAGGTGAGATTTTCATTACACATATAAATAATAGTGAAGCAACATCAAAATTATATGAAACGCTTGATGCTATCGTTGATAGAGAATTTAATATTCATTATTATGAAGCTGGTTCAATTTTAGGGGTTTATTCAGGACCTGATACTATTACGATTAGTTATATCGGTAATTTTGATGCTAGTTGGTTGTAGGGGTAATCCCTACAACTAGCAATTTATTTTTTAATAAATACAAATATTAGAATTGTTGACCGCCTTTTTCTCCGACTCTCCAAGTCGCTGAAGCACTTTTCCTTAAAGCACTTTGAATCATCCTAATAAGTAAGGTCATAGCTAATACAAAAGATAACAAACTAATCTTGAAGTAATAGAAAGATGGTTCCCACAAGAATCTATTGAAAGGCATAAGGCTCCATGGTGGATGTATAGGTAAAAATGCAATAAAAGCAACTTGTGCTAAAATAACTATCAATGAACCAATTCGAACGTTTACTTTTCTTGTTATCATTACAACTATAATAAAGAAATTATAGAAAAGAAAAGCTAATGGATTGATATATAAAATAATCCCTGTATAAACACCTAATCCTTGACCACCATCAAATTTCAACCAGAAAGAATAGTTATGACCTAATATACAGCAAATTGAACCGAGAAAACATGCTAGTGTGTACCAAATATTGGTTCCTTGTTCTGACACAAAATAATCAAGTGAAAAAACATGATCAATAATTGCTATCGTAACAGTTCCCTTTAAGAAATCTAGTAATAAAACTGGTATCCCAATCAAGGGGCCATAAATAATGACAACATTCATCCCACCGGGATTTTTGACTCCTTGCTCTCTTACATCTGGTCCTTTGAATATTTTACTTACAATAACAGAAAATGGAATGGAGCCTAAAAGGTAACCACCCAAACAAGCCAATATAACATAAAGAATATTTATTGCATCCATATTTCATCAAATCGTTGGTAATAGTTGATATTCTATCATTATTAGCAGCTAATAGGTTATATCTTTTATTCAAGATAATTTAAATTAAGTAGCTGATTCAATCTCCTTTTGATTCTCTTTTTTTATTTTTTACTTGATATTACTTTTATAATAAGTTTAAAAATAATCATTTTAACAAGAATTTAGAATTTTTGTGTTTTTAGATTGGGTACATTAAAGATTAATTATTACAATTTTCTTGGGTCAATTAAATTCAATGAAGTTGAAAAAGTATAAATGAAGAATTTTTCATCAGTTTCAGACTTTTCTAATTTCTCGCTATCTTCACAAATTTCATGAATAGCATTCCCAAATTGAGTGAAGATATCACTAAGTCTTTTTTTATGTTCATTGGTCTTAATATCTATATGCGAGAAATTAATGTAAATCTGATTTTCAAGCTGATTTATAGCGAATTTCTCCATTTTGGAAATTTGTTGCATAACAAAATTTGCTGTGTAAGCAGCTAAATTTTTAGCCATTATTGCAATACAGCTAAAGAATTTGGCTAAAATTTCAATATTATCAATATCATCAAAATTAAATA
>JAEORJ010000389.1 GCA_016840945.1 Candidatus Gerdarchaeota archaeon | reverse complement strand
GACCTAGAAGGGTATGTTTGGGATGATGGAATCATTGACCGTGATTTTGATGCCGAGATAGATGATGCTTGGGAAATCCAGGGAGAGTTCCATAAATTTTTCGAAGATATTACCTCTCACATTGATGAAGAGGTTCAGTTCCAGAATAGAGAAAGCCTGATGTCTATAATTGGTTACCTACTCCACCGATATAAGACACCGGCTTTCTCAAAGGCTATTATTCTTATGGATACATATAAGGATAGTAATCCTAATGGTGGAACTGGGAAGGGAATCTTATCTAAAGCGATAGAACAAATAAGATCAACATCATTTATCGATGGCAAATCTTTCTCTCCTTCAAAAAGATTTGAATTATCTCATGTCCGTTTTGGTACTCGAGTTTTAGTTTTTGATGATGTACCCATGGATTTCAATTTCGAACGTATTTTTCCTTTAATCACTGAAAAGGCAGTAATAGAACGCAAATATGAGAACAAATTTGTTATCCCCTTCGAAGAAAGCCCTAAGGTTCTTATCACTACCAACTATACTGTAGATGGCAAAGGAAGTAGTCATGAAAGAAGGAAAGTTGAGTTTATTCTTTCGAGTACCTATGGTGAGAACTTTACCCCAGAGGATAAATTCGGTCACCTGCTTTTCATTGACTGGGACGAGGAACAATGGATTTATTTCTATCGTTTCATGATGGAGTGTATCAGTGAATATCTATTTAGCGGAATTATCCTACCAAATCTAAATGTTGCAGAGAGAAAACTTAAGAATACTGTTACTGAAGAATTTCTTTCAGTAGTTACATCACTAGATTCAGTAGGTAAGAAATATAACAAGAAGGAACTATACCTTACTTATCTGTCACAGTACCCAAACGTTGCAAGAATAGGACAAAATTCTTTTACGAAATGGTTAAGGCTTTATGCTGACTCAAAAGGGTATGGGTTCTATGAATCGCATTCAGGTGATGTAAACTTCTTTGAGTTTACTGCTGAGTAATTCTTCTCTTAAGAATCGATCCCTTTTTCCCCATAATCTTGGGAATTTGGGACCGACATTCAATACAATATTTTTGACATAAAATTGAAAATCATGAAAAAAACAATAATAAATACCAGTAAATACTCGAACATCAAATCTATTAATATACTGATGATTGCACTCGTTATTCACATTTTTTCAGTCCATAGTCGACTTCTTTATTATATGAATCCTGAGCTAAAGATTAAGCCATCGTTTTCCTTTATCGCGTTGAACGAACCCACTATCCTAGCCCTAGTGTTTGCAGTGGCATATTCACTTGCAACAATATCTGTCCTTCGTGGTACGAAAAAGAAATGGTTAATAGTAATATTTGCGGTTATGGATTCATTTGGGGTGCTACTGTATTATTTCACCACGATACCACTTCAATATGGAGCAGTTTACTTTGCGGTCTATACAGGAACTTTGATACTCTCAGCAATGTACCTTAACCGACCTGAATACCTGGCAGATCAGATAATGGAGATGAAGGAGAAGGGTATTAGCCAACGTGATATCGCAAAGCAGCTTAATCTATCTGAAAGTAAAATATCTCGTTTGTTAAGTAGGATGAATGAATACAGCGGTGTCAAAGTTAAGACAAATGGAAGCCAAGACTAGCTACTGAAGCTATTGTGATTATGCAGCCCCATTTCCCCCAACCAGGGAAGATGGGATTTATATTTTATGGATTGTATTAGATTTTTGTCAGTTAAATTATTTCTTGATGATGTTAAGTTTTAACAAAACTTTACCCAACATTGAACTAATTTGCTTAGCATCGGATGAGAGGTGATAATGATCAAAATGAACAAAAGCAGTATTGAAATAAGCCCAACCCAACAATCCAATTACTTTTTGTGCAAAATCAACAAGGAGTTCAAATGTTGACCATGGGATTTGTCGCAATATATTTTTTGAAATAGCCTCATTGTGAGCAATAACTTTGTCTCGAATTTTTCTAAGATCCCTTATACTTTCCTGCAATTTCACATCGTGGTAATCTGATTCTATGACCAAACCAAATCTGCGAGCAAAATTTCCATAATTCTGAGATTCAATATCTTTAATCAAAATTTCAGGGAAAGAATGGTGTTTAAGTAAGTTAATGGTTTGGAAAGTTTGATTCACAATTGGTGCCTCTTTGTTCTTATCTTTTAGTATTTCAATAACTTGTAATAAACACCTTGTAGGATATCTATTGTCTGGTGTGTCATAAATTCTGGATAAGGCTAGCACTGCTTCATTAAATGATAATGTCTGGATGTATATAAAAAGTTGCCTTGAATATGACTCAGAAGCATTTATGTATATGGCATTTTCTTCAATTTTCTTATTCACAAAGATTGCTCTCTCAGCTTTATATAGATCTGTGACTAAACCTTTATCCAAAATATCTTTCAATTCTTTCTTCATCATATTGTCGCATTAATTGACCTTAAATTAGTCAATTTGCTAATCTGGGACACTACAAGAGATAATTATCCACAAGGCTTTAGAATTTCAGTTATGTGGGACACAAGACGATTAGAAGATATTAGGATTAACATGGGGATTTGGAATCGGACTTTTTAAAAACCTTGTTGACAGCGGCTTTAGTTTGAATAATAGAAGTCATTCACTTTTTGTGGTATAGGAAAAAATGCTGTATCGTTTATGAGTAAAGGTAAAAGTTTATTTAATTTCTGATTAAGTTTTCTGTCGTTTAGATCCTGTAATAGAACCAAGTTGCCCCAATTCAATGAATATAGGGCTAACATTCCCAATTCACTATTGTAGAATATAATATCATCAACGTCATCCGTATTACTAGCAATAATGCAAAATGCAGTTACTTGTTGATTCTCTCTTCCAAGTGTATAAACGGCTTTATCAATAATATGAAACGGACCATATGGCGATCTACCTCTAAATGGTGTATTTACTAATACCCACCCAACCTTTATTGTATCTATCCTCATGGTCGTATCACCATATTCAATGTTCCAATCTTCATCATAGATAGCAGTACAAAAAGTGTCAATTACAAAGTAGTATATAGAAAGGGTGTCAAGGTTTCTTCTTTCATAAAGAACATAGTGATAGGTGTCAACAGTATCTACATACTTTGAGTGATAATGATCAATACGAATAAAAGTAGATTGTTTTGGATTAAATTTATTTTCTTGACATCCATATGCTGTAATAAGACATACTGAGCAGAAGATTAGAAACTTAATGTTTGGAGTAAGCATGTTGTTAATTTAGGAAGAAAGTTGGGAATTTGGGATCGTACTTTCTAAAAACTTTGGAAACGAAAACCAGAAAAGCTATAGAACATATACTGTATAATATCCTCATACAAAAAACTTTACGCAAGACCCGATCCCATTCTCCCAAAACACTTCATATTCAGAGTAGCGATAAACATAGTGTATTCCCTCAAACGTATATTTCCCAGATTTATACTAAAATTCTACTTGTATCTATTAACACATAAATAGCTATTACTTGTACCTATTATTTTATACTGACGGCATTTACTGTTTCTCTGCTATTGGATTACCTAGTTTTCAAAGAAGTACTTTCATTTTTTAATTCTGAGTTGTGGCATAAGTTCTACCATAAGTATACTTATATCTAATATATCCAAATGGCTGAGAGTGTGGATGAAAAATCGTAAATTGAAAGAGAATTAACTTTAAAATTTTAAGCCATGGAAAAAAAACATGAAAAATCACTCGTTATCGAAGTGCTGTAACCGGAAAGTTTGTTAAAGAAGGATATGCAAAAAAACATCCTGACACTACAATTAAGGATAATATGCCGAAGAAGAAAAAATAGTTATGAAAGATCATATTGAAATTATTAATGATATTCAGGATAGTATAGTCTACGGAAATACTATAGAGTACTTCTTGTTGAGAAATAAACAGCTATATAAGGATGATCTTGAAGAACTTCTTGAAAAGGACTTTACTGAAATAATTGATTCTGAATTTGATGTTATCTGCATTGAATCAAAGATTGAATTTGGAGATATTCCTTTTATTATGGAGATAAAAGGTAGTGGGGGGGAGATAGTCTATATAAATGATATTGAGTTTAAAGGGGCTATTTCTGCTAGAAAAATTAATACAACACTTCCGTTAAAGGTAAATTCTGCAATAGAAGTATATTGGAATGATAGAATTGATGTTCTTGACACTAGAAATAGAGTATTCAATGGAGAAGAAAAGGAAGATCGCATAGAAGAGATATTAGCTGGTCCTATGAAGATTAATTAGTCATTAAGGCTCAATAGGTAATGAATTAAGCGGTGGGAAAGAATAATGAAGAAAGTATCGATAATAAGGTCAATTCTTGGCTGAAATCAGCTAGAAAAGGACATAAGGCTATTAGAAAACATCTAAAAAAGAATACACCACTCTATACTCTTTTCGGAATCTTCAATGCTCTAATGATTTATTCAACGACAATTGAGCATGGTTCAGTAAAAGAATTTCTTGTACCAGGTTTTTTCTTACTATCAGTACTAGTATGGATCGTGATATTTGTTTCTGCCCTTAAGGACGCACACAAATCACAATTCCATAAGGCATTATATTTCCTTCTAGCAGGTATTTTAATTGGATTAATAATCTTCTTTGTAAGTGAATTCAAGAACTTAATACTAAGCATAATCGTATTTTATATCGTGATTCTACTCCCGTTTTACATTATTGGGAGACTGGTAATATTAGTAATGAGGCCCTTCTTTAAATGGATAAAATCAGATAATCTTAGGGAAGCAATAGTAATATTTCCTACTATAGTTATTTGGATATTTGGGGGTATAGTATTGATTTTCTTTTTGAAGACTTCTGATCCTTGGACTTACATAATGTTCCATTATATTCTTGGTTAATATAGTTAGGTCTGGAAAGCTCCAGGCGCTGGTAAAAACGAG
>JAEORJ010000046.1 GCA_016840945.1 Candidatus Gerdarchaeota archaeon | reverse complement strand
GTTCAATTGCTTATTCCTTATCTTTTCTAATGGATCTATGATTTAACAAAGAATCAAGTAAATCAGACATAATTAACACCTCAAATGTCAAGAAAGCATTCTCTTTTAGACTATTTAATAATATACTATACTCTTATCAGCAGTAAAAAAAGGAGAAAAAGAAAAAAATGAGTATCAAGGAAATAAATTAAGTGAATTTTTGTTTTATTAACTCAATTTCCTTGTCAGAATCAGCCATGCCAACATATTCGGCGGTAGCTTTTCTGGGGCACATATAACATTTAACATCGCCACGAGTGCGGCTTTGTTTTAAATTAAATATACCAATTAATGATTGTCGTTGTTTAGCACATTCATCACATAAAGGAATGCCAAATTTAATTTTACCAGGCATGGACATCACAACAATTTGTATGTTTTTCAAGCAAAAAAGTATTTTCCTTTAACTAATAGTTTTGATAAAAAGAAAAAAAGACGAAGATATTATTTCTTCATCCATTTAGCAATCTCAGTTGCTTGTTTTGTAAGCTCTTCAATAACGCCTTCCTTTAGAGGTCCTTCAGTGTCAGCAACTTGTCCAGAAAGCCAATCCGGATAGACATTAATTATTACATTCCCACGAGCAACCATTTTATTAAATCGTGCACCCCAAACTTTAGCTATTTTTTTATCCAATCCATGGGTCATAAAGCTCGCACCATATTTGATGGTTTGATTAGATTCTTTAAGGGATGATTTTAATGATCGCAACCAACTTTTAGATGCTCCACTAATTAAAAATGTTCTAGCAAATGTCCCAATAACAATAGCATCGGGTTTGTCTTTCACAATTTCTTCTGGTTTGACATCTTTTATATGACCAATCTTAACTTCCATATCTTTTTCGAAAACTTTTCCTAAAGTTTCGGCAACTTTCTTTCCGTTTCCATACGTAGTATTATGCAATATCCATATTTTCATTGGCATCACTTTTGTATGCTAATATCAGTTAGTTTACTATTATAAATATTAACATTTGAAAATGCCAATGATTGTCAATGTTATAGTGAAAAATAAACAAAATTGGAAAAAATAGAAAAGTAAATTCTATCTATTATAACATGAAGTGCTTAAGTTTGACTGAATTATTAATACTAGATGGTATGGTTGTTTTTGAGAATAAACAATTAAAGAGAGATATCAGAGTTATTGATGAAAAAATTGTTGAAATTGGTGATAATCTTCAAGGATCAAGTAATGATTTGCACGAAATAAACGCAAAAGGATTAACAATATTGCCAGGAGGAATTGATCCTCATGTTCATTTATCGTTACCGGATTATGTACCCGCTGAATTCCAATGGATAGACGATTTTGAAAGCGGTTCTAAAGCTGCTCTAGCTGGGGGAATAACATCACTCGGTTGTATATCAGTGCCTGATAAAGATGAATCACCATTAGGGACATTAAAACGCGAATCAGAAAAAATCCAAAAGCAAGCGATAGCTGATGTGATGATACATCCTGTGATCTTTAATCCAACAGCTGAAGTTTTACAAGATATCCCAAAACTGCTTGAAAATGGGTGTTCAACGATTAAGATCTTTATGGTAACAGATGATTTTGATGCCAATATGGAGCAATACATTGAAGCAATAAAATTAGCAGGGGAAAATGGGCTCTTAACAATGATCCATTGTGAAGATAATAAACTGATAAAAGAAACATGTGAGAAAATGATTGAAGAAGGAAAAGGAAGCTTAGTTAATTATGCTGATAGTAGACCTCTGAAATCAGAAACAATTGCGACAGAGAAAGCTGTTGAGATTAGTAAAACTACAGGAGCACCTATTTATGTTGTGCACTTATCATCAAAAGCAGCTCTGAAAATATGCGAAAAAGCTCAAAAGCAGTCAGTTAAAGTTTATGTTGAAGGAAGACCCATTTTCTTATATCTTACTCGAGAAGAATACCAAAAACCAGAAGGAGCCATTTATGTAGTACAACCTCCTTTACGAGAAAAAAGTGATAATGAAGCGTTATGGAAAGGAGTAATGAAGAATTCAATACAAACATTAGCAACTGATCATGCACCACATACTCGAGAACAAAAATTGAATCCTACATTAAATGTTAGCAAATTAGTTCCAGGAATAAATGAATTACAACTAATGTTACCTATGTTTCATCATAAAGGTGTGGTAGATAGGAAAATTAGCCTTCAGCGATTTGTCGAGTTAACATCAACAAATACTGCAAAATTATTTGGTCTTTATCCCAAAAAAGGAACCATCAAAGTAGGTTCAGATGCTGATTTGGTGCTTTGGGATTTTGCAGAAGAAAGAGAAATTAAAGATGAGGATATGTTTTCAAAAGCAGGCTTTTCGATATATGCTGGTCAAACAATAAAAGGTTGGCCAAAAATTACTATCAGAAGAGGAGAAATCGTCTACAAAGATGGTGAAATATTAAGTAAACCAGGTTCAGGGAAAGTGCTCATGCGTAACCGAACGCAAGCATTAATCTAAAAAAATCCCCATTTCCTTTTTTTCATCTAACCAATCAAAGAGATGAATTGATTTTAATAGATTATATATTTGAGTAATTTAGATTACAATGACCGATTTACTTTCATTAGCAAAAGATGTAGCTGAAAAACTAGTTGCAAATGTTTCTGATTGCGAATTAATACTTGTTTATGGTGGAGTAGCTCAAGGGCGAGGACATCGCTTATCGGATATCGATATGATAGCAATTCATGAAACGAGAAAAGTTGTCTGGGAATTTGTGCTTAATGATCGTCCTATTTGCTTATGGTCAATGACTTGGAAAAAGGTGGAAGATACTTTTAGAGGGCAAGGAAACTTCTGGACATTAGCTACTAGAGCGTTGATAGATTCGAAAATAATTTGGTCAAAATCTGAGAAAGAGGAACGAAAATTCAAAGACTTATTTGCATTAATTGATGAAGGGCAAAAGGTATATCTCGAGAAAGTGTTAAGAGATTTTGAAATCATCTATGCTAAACTTTGGTATATTCAGGACAGCATAACAAATAATGATTTAAATGATATTAAAAACACGAAATGGCATGTAGCTAATATACTTGTTAATACCCTTGCAGTGATAAATAATCATCCTTTAATGAACAATTGGGGAAAGCAGCAAGACGAGCTATCACAATTCAAATTATTGCCCAGGGATTTTGTTAAGAGATACAATGAATTCATAGAAGGAACTCCTGTAAGAGCACTAGAATTAGGAAAAGCACTTGCTAATGAAGTAAAAGTAATTTTACAACAATGGTTGAAAGAACATGAAAAGCAAGAAGAAACTACCAGTAATATTGCTTTAGAATGGGCCGGAATAAAAGAGTATCAATATAAAATTGATTCTGCTGCTAAGAATAACGATGTAGTAGCTTCCAGCTTTGCTTCAGTTGAATTTGTTAAATATTTATTCTGGGCTTATGCAATAATGAAAGGTATATTTTGGGAAGATAATCATTATTATCCGATAACTGAATATCTACAAATAATACCCGAAGAAATTAGAAAATTCGTATCTATTCTTCTACAATCAAATGATTTGACTGAATTACCAAAAGCGGTTGAAAACTGTGTTTCAAAATTAGAACAAGATTTGATTGATAGGAATGCTGAATTGCCCATTGCTTCTAGCTTAGATGAAGGAATTAAGTTTATTCAAAAAAATAGATTGAACAAATAAAAAATTGGTTACTAAACATCTAAGAACGCCTTTTCTTTATTACCCAATTAATTTCTTAATCTTCTTAAAATGGTCAATAGCTTCAGTTAGTGATAAATCATACCAGTTTTTATAGGCATCAGCAACTGCGAACGAATACCCAGTACGAATATTAACACAATAGAGTTTTTCTACTTGATATTCAAGAATGTTCAATGATCGTTCAGGAGCAGTAGGTACACTAATAATAATTTTAGAAGCTCCTTTCTTCATGAGCCAATTAACTCCTGCAAGCATAGAAAAACCAGAAGCAATGCCATCATCAACGATTAGAATTGATTTGCCAGCAACATCAAGATCTTGAGAAATGTCGAATTCAACCTTAATTTCCTTAATCCTTTTCATAGTTTTTTCGACTTGATCCTTAATAGCCTGGTTCTTAATGTCATAGTGAGAAATTAATTGTTCGTTCAAAAACAATTCACCATCAGGGGTGATAGCTCCCATCCCAGATTCAGTGCTCCATGGGACTTGTATTTTCTTTACAATTAACAGATCGATAAATTCAGGTTTGAACATTTTTCGTTGTAGAATTCCTAAGCCAATAGGGATGCCACCATTCGGAATTATAAGCATAGCATCAATGGATTCGCCTTCCATTAATTTAGCTAGTTGTTGACCAGCATCAATTCTAGTGGGAAAAATTTGACTTTTATCACGTAAATTCCTATTCTCTATGATCAATTAAATATCACAAATTATTAGTTGAATAGCTAATTATAACTCTTATTGTTTATTGACAGCACTACTATAAATCATATTTTTTAATAAATAATCAGCTACTACGATTCAATAGAAATTTTTTTCTTCTAACCGTAAGTATTTTAAAGAGAAAAAGAAAGGAAAAATTAACATTTAAACTATAGGCTCGTAGCGCAGTTAGGACAGCGCGCCTGCCTTCTAATCAAGTCAAGCATTTTGCTTGAGAAGTTAGTAGGAGGCCGCGGGTTCAAATCCCGCCGGGCCTGCCATTTTTTACTTTTAAAAGATCATTAGTTTTTTTCGTTGTTAATTTAATCATTCCACTGCTAAAAATAATATAGAATATTGCTTCCAAATAAAACGTTATTCTTTGTCCTACGATACAAGTAGCTTCAAATGGAAATAGTACTCCTATGCGTGCTAACAAAAGAAATAGAATGAACACCGTAAAAATCGCTATATATGCGCCACATAAAATACAATAAAAAACAGGACAATTCATATCTTTATTAATTACAAAAATGTATAAACTAATTGTTAATACTTTCAAACAACAAGCTACTACTACCATCATTACATGAGGATTATTGTATTTATCCAACGGTAAAGATCCAATTACGATATATCCTAGTCCATATAAAACACCTGATATTAATGGCAGTATTCTTAGGGTTGTTAATTTTTCTTTATAATAAAAATAAGCAAAAGCAAAACTAAACATTATCTCCCCTGTACCAACAATTGTTACACTTACTGTAAAGATTATTCTTGAAATAGTGTTCAACTCACCTGCTATTGAATATATTCTCCCTAAATCACTAATATAATTCCAAATAAATGAATATCCGGGATTTGTTGCATCATTCCAAGATCCTCCCTTATAATAGTGTGTTGCAATAAAAGTCAAAATAATAAATTGTGCTGCACTAAAAATACTAAATGCAAAAAACGATTTCTTCCAATTAATATGAACATTAAGTAGTCGTTCAGTTCTTGAAAGAACCTTTTCTTGAACCATTGTAACTTCTTCAAGCAACAATCTTTCCCTCCTCATAAATATCAAAATTCAAGGAGAGTTTTTTCAAAACATTAAGTGTCTCTGATAAATAATTAAATAAATAGCAAATTGTGAACTCTGTAAAAGTATTGATGATAGTTTTGTCTGCGGACAAAAAAAACCACCCTCCAAATAAAATGAGCATTATTTTACCTTTAAAGGTTTTTGAGTTCTTAAAAAAGAAAGGAAATTAAAATTGTTTTTTATTAAAAACAATAATTTCCAAGATTAAGATTATAGCTGTAACCGCTACTCCAATGCCTAATGAGAAATATAATGGATTAAGTCCATCTAGGTAAAAACTAGGCAATAGAACAATAATTGATAATTGTTGCCCAAGATAGATTGATAATATAGCTGCAACAGCAATTGACTTGACTAGAATACCAATAAGAATACCTGCAACTGCTGAAATGGACATAGCTGCTAATGAAATAACCATAGATACCAAAGTATCATTTATTGCCCCGCTTGGAGGTAATCCTACAGTAAAATGATCTATTAAAAGACCAATAGCCAAACTGATGAAAGTGGCAACGGTTAGATTCAACATAATTGCGAGGTATTTAGTCACTAATACATGCCACCTTTTCACCGGTCGAATTAGAAAGAGATCATACACATGATTATTTAGCTCATTAACTAAAGTAGTGCTAAGCATAACCGCTGCTAGTAGTCCTCCAATACTTGAAATCATTATACCTGTAAAGAGTGATAGAGGGATTCCTTCAGTATTCGGTTGAATGAAGTGTAGAATAATTGCCAATAGTGGCAAACCAACCCAAAGCACAATCATAGCTTTAGATTTGATGAATCCTCTGATTTCATCCCCAAGAAGTAAAAAGAAACTCATTGTGGTGTTCCTCCAGTAACATATTTCAAATAAACTTGTTCAAGCGAGGGTCTCAAATGATTAAAATTTGAAACAAAAATATTATTATCGCTGAAAAAACGCATTAATTCAATTAACGCTTGTTCGACGTTGCAATCTGCTTTAAGGGAAACAACAATGCGATTAGGTGTTTTTGATGAGCCTTCGATTTCAGAAACATTAGATACTGCTGAAATTAGAACTGATTTTTCAAATAGATTTTCACCAATAATTTCTACTTTTTCTCCACCAATCAATTCATTTTGTAATTCTTCAGGGGAACCTATTTTAACTACTTTGCCTTCATTTATAATTCCAATAGTATTAGCGATATTTTCGACATCGCCTAGAATATGTGAAGAGAAAACAATTGTGATATCCCTTTTGGCTAATTCCTGAATGACATTTCTCATTTGCCAACGACTTGAGGGATCTAATCCACTCATAGGTTCATCTAAAACCAAAATTGGCGGATCATGGATCAGAGCTTGAGCAAGTAATAATTTTTGCCTCATACCTCCAGAAAGATGTTTAATCTTACGATTAATCGCATCTGATAATCCCACGATTTCCAAAATGTCCGGTATTTTTTCTTTTAATTCTTCTTGAGATAACCCTGATAATAATCCGAAGGTTGTTAGGGCATGTTTAACTGTACGCCATTCTTGAAACCCAACTTCTTGTGGTAAATATCCTATTAACTTATTTGGGAGATTTTGATTGGTAATCATTTTACCATTTATCAATAATACACCCTCATAATCGCGAATCAAACCTACCAATATCTTCAGCGTAGTGGTTTTTCCAGCTCCATTAGGACCAATATAGCCAAATATTTCTCCTTTCTTGATGCTGAAGGAAACCCCTCGTAACGCTGCGATATCTTTGTAGTTCTTGTAAACATCGACGAATTCGATGATTGGTTCTTGTAATACTGCTTCTGCCATCGAGAGTTTTACCTCCATTTTATGATTTTAACTTAGGTTAACCAGTATATAATAATGATTATTTGCTGTTTAACCAAAAATTTAAATATGTATCATTTTAATAGTAAATATGAAACATTTCATTTTATATACTGAAATGAAACATTAATAAACCTATCCATAAAGTTAGGTTTAACGGACAGAAAAAAAGCAATCCAGTGCAGGTGTGATGGAATAATAATGGAGAGCACTCAGGTAGCGACCAGCGAACGAGTGGACAAGATTCTAGATTGTCTACAAAATACTCTAGATTTTGAAATTTTGATGTATTTTGTAATCTATCATGAATTAACGCTCTCCAAAGTAGAAGAAATGATACCTCATAAAAGCAGGCCAACAGTTTACAGGCATATACAGAATCTATTGGAAGCAGGTTTGATCAAAGAAGTGCGTGAAAAAAAGGTGCGCGGACGCATTCCTGCAAAAATATACCAGCTATCAATGGAAGCCTTTAATCTATTGCCAAGGATAACCCCAGAGCAATTAGAACGAATGTCTGAAAAAGAAAAACAAAGGCTTTATGAGGTTGTCAGAAAGGCGTTATATCCTACTATCAGTTTTATGGAAAACGCTCTTCAACGGATGTTCAATTATCTTCAGCTCCTTAGGCCCCTTCCGAAAAATGAATTGTACGAAGTTTTTGAACATCCGGAATTCCATCTTAATTTAAACTTCTTTTCTGAGGAGCAATATCAGCTATATATTGATGAATTCCAGAAATTCGCTCAATCATTGGTTCCAAAAATTCTTTCTTTAGAAGAACAACATCCTGAAGCTAATAAACCATTTATCTATTTTACCGGTTTATTACCAATGAGAAAGATTATTGATCGAATTATGCTTGAAAAACAAGTATAATGATTCTTTTAATGTGATACTAACTTTAACTTGTTGATATATGGATGATTTGTAATTCTTGAGCATCCTTATCTCTTTTATATCGACCAAATAATCCTACTTCCAAATCACCAATATCCTCTTCTTCAATTTCTTCACGTAAAACAATAGTCATTATAGCATCTAAATAGCTAAACACAATCCAAATATTTCCTTCAGCAAGTTCTTGGACGTTAAAATCGCCCAAAGGAGTACCGGGAACAATTTTGCCATTTTGTTTCAAAAATTCAATAGAATCTTGCTCGATGTTTTCGAATTGTCCTTCATCGACCACACAGGTGCCATTTGAGAATAAAACCCACTTTCTGTCTGGTTTTAATGTTTTTTTCCAAGCTTCAATAAACTTTTGAGTTAGGTTTTCTAATCGTTTATCCATTTAAACCACACCAGTTATGTTATATCTTTTACTATTTTTCTAATTATCGATAATTGATTTTTAAAAAGAAAAAAGAAGAAAAGGATAGCTGAAAAGCTAACCTAAAGATTATTTCATTTTACAGCGATTAACAAATACTAATGCTAACGAAACTAGCGAAATCATACCAAGAAGAAAGCCAATTTCAAAACCATTGGTCTCTGTAGGTGTAGTGATTGGAGTTGGACTGGTAGATGTTGGAAAATCAAGAGGATCTGTTGGATTTGTTCGTGCATCATATTCCTCACCATCTGTATATCCATCGCCATCTGTATCCTCATTTACTGGGTTGGTCAAATAACCATCATTACCAAGATTAACTTCCTCATAATCATCCAAACCGTCACTATCACTATCAGCTGATAATGGATCTGTTTGATAACCATCAGTTCCTGGGAAAATCTCTTCATAATCATTTATTTGGTCATCATCGCTGTCAGCATTATTTGGATCCGTTTCAAAAACATTAACTTCTGTTCCATCGTCTAATCCGTCATTGTCCGAATCAGAATCAGTGGGGTCAGTGCTATAGGAGTCAATTTCCTCAAAATCACTTAAAGTATCGTAATCCGTGTCCCACAAAGTTGGGTCGGTGTAATAACCTAATGTTCCCATGATTTCATCATAATCACTAATAGAATCGAAATCGGTGTCAGCATTGGTTGGATCGGTTAAATAAATGAATATTTCTTGGTTGTCATCCAATAAATCATCATCGGTGTCTTTCTTGTTAATGTCTGTGCCATAATCGATTATCTCTTGGGAATTAGATAATCCGTCACCATCATTATCATGATAAAGAATTTCAAATCCACTCTGATAATCAGAAACATAGATTGTACCATTAATTACTTGTAAATCCCAAGCGTACCCATCATCATTGTAAAAGTGTCCTACTTGTAAGAAATGCGAATCAGCAGTTAATTCATAAATATAGACTCCAAGATAATGGGATGCATAGTAAATATATTGACCTTCAACATATACACCATAACCAAATGCCCCAGGATCAATAACATCAAAACTGTGAATATCATCTAAATTAGTGGTATTGTATCCATATAATCCACCAAAACTATTAGCTAAATAGACTACACCATCAGTAGCGTAAACACCATAAGCATTTCCAGTTAAGTGCTCTCTAAAAATATATGTAGGACTGAGAACATTTGTGATATTAATTATTTGCAAACCACCATTTTGTGCAGCCATGTAAGCAAAGTTACCATAAACATCTAAAGCTGTAGAATAATTTCCATCAGTTAATTGAGATACAAAATAGATGTCATAAGGATCTGAGACATCAATAATTTGTAAGCCACCATTGTAGGTTGCACAGTATGCATAGTCACCTTTTACTTTAACATCATGAGCATTTATTGAAGTAGTATACGAATCCATAAAAACTGGCACCGCGGGATTAGAAATATTATATGTTCGCAAACCACTTGTTGTAGCAGCTACATATAGAATATCGCCAACAACTTCTAACGCTTGAATATTTGGAACATCTGTTAAGCTATTGAGTAAGATAATACTTGATGGATCTGAAATGTTAAGGATATCAACGCCATGATAAAAGCTTGCCACATATGCTATGTCTCCTACTATTTCTGTATCCCTTGTTTCTCCATGACTGTATAAGGTAAATAATATATCAATATTGTCAGGATCAGACACATCGTAAATTCGGAAACCATCGCTAGAATAAGGGACATATAAAAGTGAACCATTAATTGTCAATTCGGGAGAATAAGATCCCAAACCTGGAATTACTGCTTCTTGCACTGTTGCTAATGGATTTGAAACATTAATCAATTCAACTGAATAACTTAATGATGCATACACAATATCACCAGCATAATCAGTAGATTCATACCAATTTGTTGCTGTGTAATGAGAATTGATTAATGTTGGATCTGTTTTATCAGTGACATCCACAATCTCCATCCCATTATAACCTACAGCAGCATAAACAGTGTTGCCATCTACCGCTAGATTGTCAATATTATCCCCGCTGTAATAATTAGCAGTTTTAACTGGATTACTTAAATCTGTAATATTTACAATATCAAATCCATCACCGTATAATGAACAATAGACGTAATTGCCATCGACTTCAACTTGCCTAAATTGAGCTGTAGCGTTTGAATATCCTCCAACGTAAGTTAGATCTGAAGGATCTGTTGCATTAAGGATTACCAAACCATTAGTGTAATCTGCAACAAATAAGTAATCGCCTTGTACCTTCACATCATAGGCTACGCCGGGAGTATTATACCAATCTAATTCCGTAGGATTTGTTGGATCAGTAGCATCTATTGACACTATCCCATAATTCTGACAGCTAAGATATACAATGCCATCTTTAACAGCCACCCTATAAGCAATGTTATTGCTTGGTAATTGGTAGTGACCTATAAGATAACTATTGGTGGGACTAGTGCAATCAAAAATCATTAATCCATCATTTTCACTGGCAATGAAGGCGTATTGTTTTTCGATTACAATTTCTCTGGTGATGCCATACATTTCATCATAATTGCCAATCAAAGTGATATTTTCGTTTATTGCATTACTAATTAATTCTTCTTCAATCCCAATGGGATTTGTTCTCATAAGGTTTGAAAAATTATTACCATTCATTTTAGAGTTAATCATTAATGGTGATATGATCCCCATTAAGGTTAAAACCAAAAATATACTTCTCAATTTACTTGAGTGCATGTATACATAACTCCATCTTTTAAAACCAATTGAATATTTTTACAATCCTAACAATATTAATAAGAATTCTTCCATTAAAATTTCAATTAAGAATTCTATTCTTTTATCGTCCCTAGCTATTTTATCTTTAATTCGACAGACTACTAATTCAAATATTCAGGTGGAATAGGAATAAAAATTGCATTTTCAACGAAGAAAATTATTTCCTCTAGTATTTCATCAAAAGTTATGGCTGGAAGTTTCTTAAAAGCTCGTTCTATTATTTGAGGTATTTCAAAAGTTATTTCAGAATCGAAATTAGTTACATAATAATCAATTATAGGAGCTAATTTCTTATTTTCAATATTAACTTCCTCTAGTAATTCCTCATTGATTTTCATTGGATACAAATATTGTATCTGTAAATATTCTTCCAATAATAAATATGAATTTTCGTAATCTGTAACTCTCCCAGCGAAAAATTCTAATTCTTCTCGATAGCGCTCCTCGTAAATTTTCACTAATCTTGCTACAGGTTTTTTGAATTCTTTCGTTGACTCACTATCAAGTAATAACGCTATCCTTACCAATCTCCCTGAGAAAATCCAGAAAATCGCTCCTTCTTGTCCTATTTGAGAAAATCGTCCCTCACCTCCTTTTTCCTCTCCAATTAATTCCATACCAAAATTTGTTACTGCAGTGAGAAAACCTGAGGCAAGAGCTGAATCTATATCTTGTGTGAAATTATATTTAACAAGTGGAACACCACTCGTGGTCATAATGATTATTGTCTTTATTTTCAGTAAATCCCTCAGAAATGAAGGTTTAATCTCTCTTCTAGCAGGTGTTGGTAATATTGGTCGTAAATCAGCCGCATCAAACTCCAAATCAATTTCTGGTTTCTCTAGTCCTGCTTGTTCAGTTTCACTTGGTAAATCTTCATCCTCCAGATTTGATGTTATATCATAATCTGGCTTTTTATTTCTGGTGAAAATAATAAGTATTACAGCAACGATAGCAATTACACCAAGAATTGCCCCACCAATAATCCAATATAGATTATTTAATAATTGGTTAGTAGGCCAATCGTTAGGATCATTTGGATCTGTTCCAGCATCGATTTCTTCCTTATCAGTAAAAGAATCATTATCAGAATCGAAATCATTTGGATCAGTACCATATTGATACTCTTCTAGATTTGTTAATCCATCTTGATCTTTATCACCATTAGCATCATTTAGTGTGGGATTGAGACTATTGGTAGACTCCCAACCATCAGGCATCCCATCAAAGTCTGTATCATTATTTTTGGGATTTGTTACCCAACCATCGTTACCGGGATAGACCTCTTCGCCGTCTAACAAACCATCTTGGTCTACATCAGGATTATTAGGATCAGTTGCATAATAATTCGTTTCAGCAAAATCAGCAAGATAATCATTATCTGTATCTAGCCCAATTATTTCCAATCCATCTATTCCATCTGCTAGAAAAATCAATCCATTTGCTAAACTTAGATCTAATGCTTCACCACCATCAACAAATGTTCCTATTCGTTCTATTTCGAATTTGTTTGTTACATTAAATATCTGCAAACCATGGGTTCCCGCGGTTACAAATGCTAAATTATTATCAACAATAATATTTTCAGGACTATAATAACTTGATTCAATTATATCGAGTTGAGTAATATCAGAAAAATTGCTTATGTCTAAAATTTGCAGTCCATCAGTTCCCTTAGTTATATAAGCGAAATCTCCTTCTACCCATATTTTTTTCATGATTTTGCCATCATTATAACTCCCTAAATATTGAGGGCTAGCTGGATTGCTAATATTTACAACATATAAGCCACTATCATATGTTGTTAAATAGGCTATATCTTCAACTATTGATACACCATAAGCTATTGCCCCAGGATCAAAAGAATCAATTTCAAAAGGGTTTGATATATCTGTTACATTTACAATTCGCAACCCATTAAACCCATTAGCTACGAAGGTGTAATTTCCTGTTATCTTAATATCATATACCGGCCCACCTATGCCAAATTCCCCTTCTTTAACGGGGTTTGAAGGGTCACTAATATTTATGAAAATAATTCCCATATCATTATCTAATATAAATGCTATATCATCAATAACTACAACATCTACTGCTGCTCCATGATAGTCAATTTCACTAACAAACTCAGGTGTCATTTTATTGCTGATATCCACAATCTCTAATCCATCATCTTCATCAGTTAGAAAAGCATAGTTACCTACTACATCTATTCCTCTTGGTTCTGCTGTTCCATCACTATACCCACCTATTTCGGCTGTGTAATACCATTCTGCAGTCATTAAGTTATTATCAATAGGGTATGTAGCCAATAAATTTCTTTCAAAATAAGAGGTCAAAAAAACCGCACAAATAATTGTCATTAATGCTATTAGATTCCTTGTTTTTGCCTTGTTAAAGCCTAATAATGACAATTTTTCTTCCCTCAAAAATTACATCCTTGGTAATCAATTATATAATGTGTTAATGTTTCATCAGATATTAACTTTTATTTTCCAGAATTGCTACGAAAATAACCTCATTGTAATTTCTTCAACCACTTCTTACTATTAGCACTGTTTGGTTCGTTAATAATATACCAATGAGCAATGATGGCTGTAGCGACTTTTATCCACGGAGTAAATCTCTCAATCGTTTCTTTCGGGAATTTCGCGTTAGAAAACACATAAGCATAAGCTAAATCATATTCAATAGCACCTTTTGTAGCAAACTCCCAATCAATGATAGCAAAAGTAGATTCCTTATTAGCTTTATCTGATTCCAATAAGATATTTCCGTAATGAAAATCACCATGAATTAAATTGTCATTTGTCAATAGTAATTCTTCTAATTCGTGCTCAATATCTTGAATTATTTGTTCATAAATCTCCCATTCTGAATTTTGTGGTTGTTTAATCATGGTTGGCTTTCCTAGATAGGCAAGAACATCATTTTCAAAGGAAAATTCATCAGGCATATATTTACCAGCATTTTTAGCTAAAAAATAATAATTATTCAAAAAAGTCTCCTTTTCTTTAAGGTGTTTTTCAGATACTTGTTTCCCATCAATCCAAGTTAAAGCTCTAATTGAGTGCCCTGTTTTTATATTAGTCCATTCTTTAAGTATTTTCGGAAAAGATATTTTTGGTGAACCTTGCTTCTCTTCTAATTCTTTTTGTATTTTAGTTAAGGTTCTTAATGCTGCTCCTTCTCGATCGAATCTATTAGCATAATAATCATTCTTAGGGAAAATCCTCAACAAAACCTTCTGATCGCCAAATACTCCTGTGAATTTTTGGATAGATTCACCTAATTCAAAAAAAGTTAAATTTTCAACTTTAGTGATTTTTTGAAGTTGTTCAATTGAAAATGGCAAAATTATCTATCCCTATACTAGTTAAGATTTTTGATATAATACTAAGCTTCCTTCTTTTTTAATCTTCTAATAGAAACCCCCATAACATATGTCATAGTCAGTATTAGTAATGTAGCCAGTATTTTTACACTTGAATTCTCCGTTATAGCAGTTTGTCCCTCATAAGGATAGAACTCAAAAACTAATTCCAAAGGATCTTGAATAATTGATGTGAAACTAATATCAGTATCTACTTCTAAATAGAGGTTTAAAGGTAATGAATATTTTTTAGTTGTAGTTTCATCGATAGTGATATTAATAGAACCAGTGTTTTCTTGGCAACGAATGATTCGCAAAAATCCTAAATTTCCATAATCTGTTTGTTGTTTATCTGTTAAAGTAGCTGTATCCCAGAAATTGACTAATGCTGAGCTGCATGGTGCTCCAATATCTATTGGCCAATCATAACTAACAATTAAGAGACCATTGTATTGAATTTGGAAAATAAAGACCGATGTGTCTTTTATAGGATCATCATGTGTAATCATTATTGTGGATTCATAGATGGGTAGCTCCTCTAAATTCTGCCCTGATGAGCTAATAATAGGCATTAAAAGTAATAATCCGATAAAAGTAATTGATATTAGAGGTATCTTTCCAATCATGTTTATCTCTCGTAAAAGTTATGCTTTAAATCTAGATCATTAGCTTGTTGTTTTAATTTTCACTTTAAGAAATTATATTGATAAATGCTTTTTATTAAAAAATGAACATTCAATCACTTTCGTGTAATTAGTATCTCTATATTGCTATGTACCACTATTTTCCATATGAACAAAAGTAATAAAATATATAGGTTAGATAGCGTTCTATCAAATAAAATGCTTATGTGATGTATTCTTGTCTCCCAATACTAATGAACAATTAGCTAAAAAAGCTCAACGCGAAGATCTAAAAGATGAAGCTAAGATTGCATTGAAAATCGCCTCTGATTTAACTGATAAAACAGGCATTGTTGATGATAAATTACTTAAAGATCAAGAAACGAAAATGGAGACGATAGAGCTATCTCATTGGTATGGTGATCATCGTGTTTTATCAGGAATCTCTATGCCATTATTCAAAAATAAGGTTACAGCCATAATTGGTCCTTCTGGTTGTGGAAAATCAACCTACCTCCGAGACTTAAATCGTATGAATGATTTAGTTAGTATATCACGAATTTCTGGTGAGGTCTTATTAGATGGCCAAAACATCTATGCCCCCAATATTGATGTTGTTCATTTGAGAAAAAGAATTGGGATGGTTTTTCAAAAACCTAATCCCTTCCCAATGTCAATAGAAAATAACATAGCTTATGGGCCATACATTCATGGTGTTAAACCGGATATTATAAAAACGATTGTTGAAGATTGCTTAAAGAAAGCAGCACTCTGGGATGAGGTTAGTGGTAGATTAAAAAATAATGCATTGTCATTATCAGGTGGACAACAACAAAGACTTTGTATTGCTCGTACACTTTCTGTTGAACCTGAAGTAATTCTCTTTGATGAACCCTGTAGTGCTTTGGATCCATATTCAACAGCTAAAATTGAAGATCTCATTACAAAATTAAAACAAGAATATACTGTAGTAATTGTGACACACAATATGCAACAAGCAGCACGAGTATCTGATTTCACTGCTTTCTTCAATCTTGGTGAATTGATTGAATTCAATACTACAAAAAATATATTTCAAGCTCCAGAGCGAAAGATGACAGAAGAATATATTTCTGGGCGTTTTGGCTAATAATTGTAATAAGGTGACTATTATGAGTGAAAAGAAACAACAATTTGGTGGAACGATAAGATTTCAAGAAATCATGGATGATTTAAGTTCCCGCCTTGCCAAACTATCTGACTTAGTAATAAAAATGATCCAACAAGGTCAAAAAGCATTAATTAGTGATGATGAAGAATTATTTAAACAAATTAAAGTGGACCTTGAGACCGTTCATAAATTGTGTTATTCTTTAGAAGATACTGTCCTAAGTAGTATAGCTTTGTTTCAACCTTTTGCTCGAGATTTACGGTATATCTTATCAACATTAAAAATATCTAACGAAATTCATCGGTCAGCTCATGACGCAGTTCATATTGCTCATAGTTCCTCATTTATTAATTTAGAAATTCATGCTAATGTCATTGCACGCATAGGAGAATTAGCTAAGAAAGCTTCAGATATGTTCAAAGATAGTATTTTAGCTTTCAGAAATAGAAAAGCTCCCAGCGTAAAAGATTGGCAGAAATTAGATGATGATGTAGATACTCTCCATGAACAAATTATTGATGATGTTGTAAAACTTATGCAGGATGATCCTTCTTGGGCACGTGCAGGAGTTAGTTTAATTTTGTCAACAAGATATATTGAGCGAATTGCTGATCATGCTTGTAATATTGTTGAAGAGAGCATTTATGTAGTGACCAGTAAACGTGAAAAAATAGAGTAAATTGTACAGTAAATTCTGCCCATCATTTTATTTATTATTAGTGTATCCTATCAATAGCCATTTCAGCTATATCAAGACCATAACCACAAATTCTATCAAGATTTCTTTCAACAAGTTGTATTTGAATTTCAATATCCATATCTGTAGAACGTTTTCTGCTAAGTTTCTTTGATTTTAGTTTCTCTTGTAATTTCTCGAATATCTTAATAGCTTTGAATGCTAAATCAATATTTTTACTTAGAAAACTTTGTATTGCTTGAGTGTGAATCTCCATAGCTTCATCAGAATATTCTCTTAAATAGCTATTTACATCGTCAGGTAATTTTTTACCTTCAAGATTTAAACAACTCTGTGCAATGCTTTCACAATGGTCAGCAATTTTTTCTAAAGATTTTGCTACAGGATAAATATACAAGACATCTTGAGGTTTTATATCCAATTCTTTCATAAAAGTTGGGTTTTCAAGGGCGGAGACTATTTCCCTTCTAATTAGAAAATACAATCTATCAACCGAACCTTCTCGCTCTGAAATATCATTCGCATTTTCAAGATCAGCTTCAATTAATGAATCTATAGCTGTTGTTTGCATTGTTCTAGCTATAAGATGAGCTCGTCTTAACGCTTTATCAATGGGAAACTCACCATGTAAAGTTAAATCTCGTATTTCAACTTCATTTATTCCTTCTGAAATAATCTCACTCCCAATTAGATTTCCCACAGTTAGTGTTATCGCTTTTCGTTGTTTAGGTAATAAATTGTGACTTGATCGTACAATTACTTTTGAATAGCCAGCAAGATATTTTGATATGATTAATTTTTCTAATAAAGAATCATCTGCTATCTTGTCTAATTCAATAACAACTTCTTTTTCCCTTGAAGTAGATAATTCACCTTTTGATATTAGAAGTGTACCATCCCCTTGTTCAAGAATTGATAATTCTGCCCCTTGATCGATATTATATCGGTCAATCCATTCTTTAGGTAAACTTATCGTGTAAGTTGATCTGCCTGTTAATTGTATTTTCCTTTTTGTTACCATCAATAGACTTCCTTAAGGTAATAATACTATATTTTTTTCAGAATCTATAATTATCTATGTAATTCCTACGCTATCTATATTAAATAAGTTTCATCTATATAGAGATTTTTCATCTATTTACCAATATATATCAAAAAATAGACTATACACATAAGTATTATTTGTAATCTAATTCTAATGGGGAAGTACAAAAAATAGGTGAAAATAAGAAATGTCATTTACAAGCAAAAGATCTGTTTGGACTTATGTTCTTATGGCGTTAATACCAATTGCAGGTATTTCAGGTTGGTTAATAACAAAAACGATATTACAAAGTGGGGAAACTTCGCAAATTGTCATAGCAGGTTCAACTACTGTCTTTAAAACGATTGATGCTGCTCAAGAAGAGTTTATGACTTCACACCCAGGTATAATAATAACCGTATCGGGAACAGGAACAGGAGCTGGTATTACTTCTCTTATAGATGGTTCTATTGATTTAGCTATGGCATCTCGAGAAGTAAAATCAATTGAGAATGCTACCTCTGGTGGTTTACTGCGATCACACGCAATCGCTAAAGATGGATTAATTGTTATCGTTCATGAATCAGCAAATCCTTTAGATCTAAATCTAACTGAGGTTGAATTAATCTTTAATGGCACTATAACTGATTGGTCTGATCCAATAGTATCTGTAGCAGGGCTTACAGGAACAATACAATTAGTCGTTCGAGAAGAAGGCTCTGGCACGCGAGATGCTTTTAATGAATTAGTTATGGAGGGAGATGACGATCCTTATCCAGGAACCGAAATTCCAAAAGCTAGCAATCAATTAATCGTTGATTCAGTAGCAGCTAATCCTAATTATATAGGATATATTGGTCTAGGTTATATCGATGAACGTGTTGATGCTATCAGCATTAACGGCACACAACCAAGTATAGAAACTGTGCAAGATGGAACTTATGAAATTCAAAGAGATCTTTATTTAGTGACGATGGGTGAACCGACAGGTCTAATTAAAGAGTTCATTAATTGGATGTTTAGCCCAGATGGACAAAGCATTGTCATTGATTCAGGTTTCATCAATGTTGCCCCAACAAAAGAAGAGACCTACTAAAAAAATATAAAAAGAATAAAATTCGAGAAAATAATAAAAAACTATTTTCTCACAATCATTATTTCCAAAATATTTGATAGGAGTAATTCAATGCCATCGAAAAACATCAATAATTCTGATAAAACAATAATTGAGGAATTATCTGATAAAGACAATAGCTCATTTTCTGAATTAGAAAACCAAGGTTCAGATGAACCTCCAGAGCTTGAGATTATTCCGATTGGCATTCAAAAATTAAGTTGGCAAAGAATATTATTGCTAGTTCTTGCAAGTTTATCTATTATAATTTTGATTTTAATATTGGCTTTTATCTTAGTAAATGGAATACAAATCATACCATTCCTAATAGATCAATATGTTACAGAACATCCTGATGAATTTTTAAATCATCCAGCGAGAACTAAATTTGTTGCTTTCTTTATCACATCATTTGATTTCCTCTTTAGAAATGAATGGAATCCTTCTTCAAATGAGTTTGGCATCGTTCATGGAATTGTTGGCACTTTTTTAGTTGTCATTATTGCAATGGTCATTGCTATCCCTATAAGTATTGGTTGCGCAGTGTTTATGGCTGAAATTGCTCCTCCAACTGTGAGAAATGTTCTCAAACCAACAGTTGAATTACTTGCTAGTATACCATCTATAGTCTATGGATTCTTCGGATTATTTGCTTTTGTTCCAGCAGTTAAATTTGTTTTTAATCTGCCTTTTATGGTTTCAATACTTGGGAATGCTTTACCTACAGGTGAAACAGCTCTTTCAGGAGGTTTAGTACTTTCCATTATGGTAATTCCAACTATTGTATCGATAACTGATGATGCATTGCAATCAGTACCAAAAACATACAAAGAAGGGTCCTACGCATTAGGGGCTACAAAATGGCAAACAATTGCTCGAATAACCATTCCTGCTGCCATGTCTGGTATATTTGCTGCTACAATCCTAGCTTTTGGGAGAGCAATAGGCGAAACAATGGCTGTATTGATGGTAGCAGGAGGTTCGCCAAATATCCCTTCTCCATTCTTCAATATTTTATCCCCCGTTGATCCGTTAACTTCTCTTATAGCTAGAGGTTGGGGCGAAGCTGAGAATGGTAGTCCATTATCATTTGCAATTTTTGCTACAGCAATAGTGCTCTTTTTCATCACTTTTATTGTAAATTTGGTGGGTGATGTAATAGTCGAGCGTTATTCAAAGAAACTTAGAGGTGCTTAATCTTTGGACGATATTGTTGAAATAAATAATGAGGTTTCAGAAATTCCTTCTAATGTTGAGCCAACTAATAAAAAAGAGACTAATTTTACTACTATTCATATTGATTTTGACTCTTTACCAAAACGCAATAGAGCTATAAAACCTAAAGGGTCACAAAAAATTATGTTTACATTATTAGCTTCATCTGCAGCGTTTGTTTTCCTAGTTTTAATCACGTTCTTTCTTTTACTGATAATTAATGGTGTTCAAGGGTTTTCTTTCAAAATGCTATTTTTACCTCCCTCAGAATACGAATGGTCCATTCGACCTGCAATTTTTGGTACTGTGTTATTAATTGCTGGAGCTGTAATAATAGCTCTCCCTCTAGGACTTGCTGCAGCAATTTACCTTACGGAATACTCTAAAAAAGGCACAATTGTTCGCGTTATAAATCAAGGTATAAACAATCTAGCTGGGGTTCCATCAATTATTTTTGGTATTTTTGGTTATTCTTTCTTCAGTATTAAATTAGGCATGGGGTTATCACTTTATGCTGGATGGTTCACACTTGCTTGTATGATTCTACCAACAATTATCCGAACTTCAGCTGAATCTCTTAAAAATGTCCCTAATGGTTATCGTGAAGCAAGTTTAGCACTTGGTGCGACTAAATGGCGTACTATTCGTTATATAGTATTGCCAGCAGCTACACCTGGTATAACTACAGGAGTGATTCTAGCTTTAGGAAGAGCTGCAGGTGAAACAGCCGCTATAATGTTTGTTGGTGGAGGAATTGTTCCCCAATTTTTAGGATTCGATTCACCTTTTGGTGCTTTACCAATACAACTTTATTTAATGGCAATTTCAGCACCAGCATATACTAGAAATATCCAATGGGCTATAGCATTGATTTTAATTGTTGTTGTCTTCAGTTTTAATGCTGTTGCAATTGTAATAAGACGTAGATCAGAAAAGCAATTTAAACATTAAATAAGAGCAGAAATGAATAAAATTAACTTGTAAAATTTTATATTTAAGTAAGAACCAATGAATTATGAATTATAAAATAAAAGGTATTGGAGTTGTAATTTAATATTGGAAAAACCCAAGCGTCAAACAATAATCTTGATAATTTTAATTCCAACTGCAGCTGTAATAGGTGGAATTTTCGCTTGGTCAAATATTTCTAATATTATTACTTCTGAAATTAATATCGCAGGTTCCTCGACGGTTTATAAGATTATTTCCAATACTTCACGAGTTTTTACTGAAACTCATCTTAATACTGAAGTGACTGTTCAAAGCACTGATTCTACTGCGGGAATAAATGCTTTAGTGGAGAATTTTATTGATATAGCAATGTGCTCTCGACCAGTAACAGAAATGGAAAATTTAAGTGCCAATAATAACTTAAAATCATTTGTTATAGCAAATGATGTTTTAGCAATAGTAGTAAATTCTGCTGCTAATCAATTCAATTTAACAATTGATCAAGTAAAAGCCATCTTTAATGGCACTATTACTAGCTGGGATGATCCTATCATTAGTGCATCTGGTCTAACAGGAGAAATTCAAGTTGTCATACGCGAATCAGGGTCAGGATCACGAGATTTCTTTAATGAATATGTCATGGGTGATGTTACTCAAAGCACTTCTGATAGCAAATATCCAGATAATGCTATAGAAAAAACTAGTAACGAATTAATGCTTGAAGCTGTATCTTTAAATGAAAATTACATCGGTTATCTAGGTTTGGGATTCATTACAGAAAATGTTCTAGCTATCGGAGTAAATGGCATTATTCCTAATTTTGATACAATTAAAAATGACACCTATCCTATTCAAAGAGACCTCTATTTAGTAACTAATGGATATCCAATAGAAGGATCAATTATTAAGGAATTTATAAATTGGGCATATAGTTTTACTAGCCAAAACCTAATTCGAGATATTGGTTTTGTTCCTGTAATAGAAATACCAGATAAATGGGAATTAGTCCTTAAGTATTGATTCATATTCCCTATCCTTATATTTCATTCTTTTTTCGATTCGTTGAACTTTCTTTGTTTCTCTAGCTTCTTTACGATTTTTCCATTTTTCTTTTCGTTCTTCTCGCTTTAACTTCCTTTGCTCCTTTGCATGAATATCTTGTTGTTTGAAACTAAATGTTTCAATAATAGATTGTACTTTATCAGCAACATATTTCATTTCTAGGAGTGTTGCTCTAATCTCATTCCCTATCAATACTTCTGGGTCTTCGAATCGATAATCACATTTGCCATCTTTACAGAATTTAAAATCAAATAATCCTTCTATTATTGCATCGCAAAGTCTGTAAAGGTTGTTTATTTTTCCAAATGTTTTATCAAAATCATCATAGAGCGTTTTAACAACTTCATACATTAATTTTCCTGCTTCTGAAGTGTTTTTCAAAATTTCAACCAAACTATCATAGACATCTTTAGTTAATTTTCCATCAAATTCTATCAAAAAACTTCGAATTTGTTTACTTTTGGAATTTACTTCGTTGATCCTTTCAAATAATTGGAATTTTTCTATCTCAATTTTTGTATCAACTTCCCCCTCTTTCATTAAATCCAGAAGTTCATTTCTAACTCGCTTTTCTTCCTCTTCGCAGATATCTAATAAATGGATGGGTATTTTTGTACTAGATTCAATATACATTGCTTCAATGTATTTTTTCGGAATATATGCCAATTGTACTAGTTTCTCTTCAATTCTTTTGTGTATTGATTTAAAATCAAAAAATTTAACATTCATTTAGAACAGCCCCCTAATAGCATAATAACAGCCAACCGCTACTGTACCACTAATCAGTGGTGTTAGGAATAAGAAAGCGATTATCATATACACTGTTTTCATGTTTACTGGTTTATTATTACCAACACCAGCTCCAATAAAACTTGACACTAAAACCATTGTACCAGATACAGGAATACCCAGATTAACAGCAGTTAAAACAATTAAAGCTGCAGAACCTTCAGTCACAAAGGCCGATTCAGGTGTAAGTTCTACTACATCATTACCTAATGTCTTCAGTACACGCCAACCAATGATAATTAACCCTGCTCCTAATCCTGCTCCTCCTATGAGCATAGGTAATCTTTCATAAAAAATGGATCGTCCTTCTTCTTGAAATAGTGGAACAATTGGAGCTATTGCATTACAAATATCATTTCCTGCACGAGATAAACCAGTGATTACAACCATCACTAATAACAAATAACCAAAAATATGATTTGAAGTTTCTAATGATCTAAAGCTTTTCACAGATCGTATAAGGATTTTATTTACTAATTTCATCAATAGAAAAGAACCAAAAAAGCCTAAAATTGGAGAAGTTAACCAAGTAAGTAATATTTTTCCCATACCATTTATCCCCCAATTAATCTCACCATTAAGAGCAAAAGTTAATCCTAATATAGAACCAACCATTGCTTCCGTTGAAGATACAGGTAGTCCAAAAACAGACGCTAATATTAAGCTCACAGCCATTGAAATAAAAATTGAAAAAACTAGAGGTTCATCAGAGATATCTAATGATGTAATATCGCTATGCAGAGTTTCCGCTACTTTAGGTGCAAAAATAAATGCTCCAATAATAGCTATTATTGAACCAAAGATGACAGCTGTCTTTACTGAGAGCCTTTTAACTCCTACAACTGAGGCAAATGTTTCATCATTTGCACCAATCGCAAAAGCTAGAAGAACAGAAACAACTACCATAATTATTAGTATTGTATTCATTATTCTACGACCTAAGATCTTCTTATCTTCTTCTAGATTTCACTTATTATTATAGAACGCAAATCATCTGAAGCATCTTCAGCAGCATTTGCTGCTGATTCTAAATCTCTCATAGCGTG
>JAEORJ010000388.1 GCA_016840945.1 Candidatus Gerdarchaeota archaeon | reverse complement strand
CGTGCATTATTGGGTGATGACGACCATGGTTGGAGTGAGAACGCAATAGCCAATCTTGAATATGGTCGTTATGCGAAATTAATTAATTTGCGTGAAGATAAAGAACCTGAAATCTATCATGCAATGTTGCATAAGGATGATTATCTAAAACATGGTGCGATTTTTGAAAATACTATGATGTATCCAGATGGTATCTTTGACCTTTTTGATGAACGATTAACACCAAACTCAAGAGGTTCATTTCCATTATCCTTCTTGTCAAATATTAAAGAACCTCCTACAGGTGGTCACCCTAAAACTATCCTTTTCTTAACTGCTGATGCAAATGGGGTATTACCTCCTGTTGCGAAATTAACTCCCGAACAAGCAATGTTGTGGTTTTTAATGGGTTATACAAGTAAATTAGCTGGAACTGAAACCGGAATAATTGATCCTGTTTCAACTTTCTCAAGATTCTTTGGAGAACCTTTTATGCCAAGAAATCCTAATGAGTATGCTAAATTACTTGGTGATAAATTAAAGATACATGGAACAAAAGTCTATTTGATTAATACAGGTTGGTCAGGAGGACCTTATGGTATTGGTGAAAGAATGGATATCAATCTCACTCGAAGACTTGTTGATGCTGCACTAAGTGGTGAGCTAGAGGATGTTGAATACCAACAAGATGAGATCTTTCATTTAAATGTGCCAAAAACATGTAACGGAGTTCCTTCAGATGTTTTATGGCCTAAAAATACTTGGAAAGATAAAGATGCTTTTGACTTGCGAGCAAAGAAATTAGCTGATGATTTTTGTAAACATTTTGATAAAGCTTATACAGGAAAAGTAGATACTAAAATAGCTAATACTTGTCCAGGTAAATAGATTGTTAATGAAGGTACCAATTAATGGTTGCCTTTTTTTCTTTCTTTTATTAAAAATCATATTTTTTGGAAATTAAAGCTATTATTTTGTTAAGAAAAACATCAAAACGCTTAATATATTAGAAAGAAATTAAAATAGAAAAGAAAACATAGTCAAGCTAATAAAAGGGTGTAATTCATTGTCCTATAAAGAAATACAAGAAACAATTGAACAATTGAAAGATGAAGATGAGAAAACACGAAGTCAAGCAGCTTTATCACTTGGTTGGATTGGTGATAACGAGGTAATCCCTCATCTTATAGAAGCTATGCAAAAAGATTATTCTGCAAGAGTACGAGCTAATGCTGCTTTATCATTAGGACAATTAAATGACAATAAATCTGTTCCTTCCTTAATTGTGTCTTTAGCTGATGAAGATGCTTTTGTTCGAGGAATGGTTATTTACTCTCTTGGGTTAATGAAAGCTCAAGAAGCGGTAAATGCATTAGTTAATGTTTTAGAAAAAGATAAGGATAGAGAAGCCAGGATGGCTGCAGCTGAAGCGTTATTTCAAGTTGGTGATGAAAAAGTCATCCCAGCATTAGTACGATCATTTGTTCATGATCCTGAAGATACAGTACGAAATGAAGCTAAACACTCTTTAGATAATTTTGTAAAGAAATTAAATCTCACAAACATTGATGAATTGATTGAAAAAGAACAAACAAAAGAGAGTAGTCCTCAGATAAAAATAGAGGTAGATACAGAGGAAGCAACCAAATCTGTTATTGTTGATGATATCGAACGTAAGAAATTCCTAGATTCATTACATGAACAAGAACTTAGTCAAAAAAGAGAAGAGCAAATATTATATTTATATGATGAGCTACCAAAAATACTTGATTATGCTATTCATAACGAAGTAATCTCTTTTGATAAAATATGTGAACATTTCAACTGTGATGATTTCACTTTGGAATTAGCTCTAACTAAGCTAGCTGAAAAAAATATTATAGATGTAACTGTTAATCCAAGCCAAAGGAATTTTACCGTTTTTAAATCGCATGCAAATTTGAGTGAAGAAGCAATTATAAAATTAAAATTAATACGAAAGAAATTCGGAATTAATTTTTAACAAATTTTATCCTTTTTAGCAAAAAAAAGATAAATGAAAATATAATTAATAGAACATTATGTTAACGATTAGATTTTAACTATTTCTAATTATGAGGATAATCTCTATGAAAAAAGTAGCAATTGTAACAGATGGAAGTTGTGATCTACCAGAAGATCTTATTAACAAATTTGATATTTTTATTGTTCCTTTTCAAGTAATTTTTGATACAGAAAATTTCTTTTTGTATGGTGATTCAGGAACTATTACCAAACAAGAATTTTATCGTCGTTTAACAACAGAATCCATTTATCCCACTACCGCAATACCTCCACCGAAATTAATTCTTGAAACTTTAGAAAAAGCTTCAGAATCAGCTGAATCAGTATTAACGATAGTTATATCAGCAAAATTATCTGGTACATTAAATAGTGTCAGAAATGTTGTACAAATGATGGATAAAACAGCTGATATCGCTGTTTATGATTCAAAGGTTTCAGCTTCCTGTTTAGGGTTGCTTGTATTAGAAGCAGCAAAATTAGCTAATGAAGGTGCAACTAGAGATGAAATTATATCGAGATTAGATGAAATTGTGGATTTGAATCGTTTAGTTGTTATTGTTGATACCTTGGAATACCTTCATAGAGGTGGCCGAATAGGTCATCTAAAGAAATTATTAGCTCAGGCATTAAGTATGAAACCGATCTTACATTTTACTGATGGATTAATCTCTTCAGGCGGAAAAATAAAAGGAAGAAATGAAGTGATCAAACGACTAAAATATACTGCTCAATTCATACCTCAAAATGCTATTACTGATTATATTTTCATTTGGCATACCCAGGATTACGAAATAGCTGAAGAAATATATCAAATAATGCTTGAGCAAAATAACAATGGAAAAAAAATACGTATCATTGAAGCAGGTCCAGTTATAGGAACACATGTAGGACCAAAATCACTGGGATTTGTCTATATAGGAAATTATGATAAAAATTGGTTAACAAAAAACGGAAGATGAGCTAATTAATTAGTTCATAAATTAGCTCTTTTTTTTCTTTTAGTTCTGACAATAAGAACAAAAACTGTTAAAGCCAATATTCCACTTAGTGCAATGAAATAGCTATAACCTGAAATGAATCCTGGAATATATTTGTAATTGGGTAAATCATAACCACTTAGATGACAGACGACATAAATCTCTTCATAAACATCAAAATCGTAATATTTACCTGTCAAATAAGAAGAAATTCTGTAACCTAATAAAACACCTGTAGTTTCATTCCAAACAAATTTGAATAAGTGATCAAATTGGATATTTGCCTTATCTGACTCATTGGTATAAGTTCCTTTAATATTATAATCAAACAACACTTCACCTTCTAATCTCTCTAAACTTGCTTGAAAGTAACCATCAATGTATTGATTTATTGGTATATCTGAGTAATATTCTTCTTTAGTAAAATTATTAAGAAAATTCCAATTTGCTTCAGTTGGTTGGATAAAGAACCAAGAAGTTATTTCAGGTCCTATCTTTATTTTATCAGCATCATATTCTTCAGCAATTCTTTTGCCTTCTAATACAGGATAATAGATAAAATTACTTAATTCATAAATGAATTGATCATTAGTAAGATAATCAGAAGTGGTTTCTGTAGAATTAGATACTTCAAAATCAACTCCCCATTCTTCATCTACATTAAGAATTTCAACCGTGAAAGTACTTCTACTAGGTAAACTAATGTCATTATATAATCCGTCTGTTCCTACTTCTGACAAGTCCTCAAATTCTACGTATAAATCTGATCGTTCTAAAACATAAGTATAGGTTTCACTTGGTGAAACTATATAATTAGCAATTGAATTTTGACTGTTAATTAAGAAAATTCCACTTGCAAGAATTATAAGGAGAAGCATTATACTAGTAAATTTATTTTTAGAGCAAACTTTCAATTATTTCACCAAATGATAAGTCAATCATTAATTATATTACTCTTTTATAACAGTACAGTTTAAAATATTACCTTAGGTTAGAAACTTTATTAATAAAAAAATGATGTATTGACTCTAGTATTAATTAATGCTTTATCATAAAGGAGAATCAATCATGAAGGAAATTGTAATTGGTGAAATAAAAGGACAACCTGGAAAGATTATTTATGACTATTTAAATGTCTTAGAACACCCAACAGGAACTATTGAGCGTTTGCCAATAATAATAGCACAAGGTAAAGCTGATGGACCAATTCTTTGGCTAACTGCAAACATTCATGGCGATGAATATACCGGTATACCTGTTATACATAATATAATCAATAATTTAGATTTAAATAAATTAAAAGGAGCAATAATTGCAATTCCTACACTAAATCCAGCAGGTTCAAGAACAATTTCAAGATATCCTTACTATGATAAGAAAGATCCTAATAGATTGTTTCCCGATGGAAATCCCTTTAGAGATAAAATAGAGAAAGAAAATATTGTAACAGATAAATTAGTTATTGATAAAGAAAAGAAAGAAGAAAAAGATATCTCAATTTTATCTGAGAAATCTGTCAAAATATCAGTAGAAGACGATCAATCCGAGCAATTGGATCCGTTATATAGATTTGAGTCAGATGAATTATACCCTTCTATACAAGAAATTATCTGGAAGAAGCTTTTTGGCTATATGAAGGATGCTGCTGATTTCTTAATAGATTTACACAATGCATTCATAAAATCGATTCCTTTTATTTTTCTAGATAGAGTATTATATGATTCAGAAAAAGGGGAGGAAGCTATTCTTGAAGCACAAGAACTTTACAAAAAGACAGACGAATTAGTAAAGGCATTTGGATTTACAATAGTTCGAGAAACAATACCTAAGAAATATATTCAGAAAAAATTACATCGATCAACATCAGGTGCTGCTTTAAATTATCTAAGAATACCTTCTTTTACAGTTGAATTAGGCATGTATCGTGAAGTCGATGAAGATATAGTTACTGCTGCAACAATTGGTATAACAAATGTTATGAAAACTACTGGAATGATAGAAGGTGAAATTGAACCAATTACTGGTATTCCAATAATAGCTAAAGGACAAGCTGTGAGACATGTTGGACATCCAAGAATAAATTCACCAGCGATAATAGACTTAAAAGTTAAACAAGGCGATTTTGTCAGAAAAGGTGATTTAATTGCTGTTGCGCGAGATATTTTTGGTAGACCAATACAAGAAGGATCAGAGATACGTTCAGAAATAGATGGTTACGTTT
>JAEORJ010000005.1 GCA_016840945.1 Candidatus Gerdarchaeota archaeon | reverse complement strand
GGAAATAATTACTAATAGTACCTCACCTCTCACCTCGAGAAAAAAAATATTTGCCCTCTAGGTAAGGGCACCAGTCCTCCACTACTACATCCGAATGGGAGGGAAACCTTCTATTTCTCCCTCCCCTCACCCCTAACTGCAATAAATGATATTAGATTAAAAAAGAAAGAAATTATTCAAGTTGTGTTTCGATTATTGTTTTCTCCCATTCTTTTATAGCTGATTTCAAGTCGGGAATGGAGCTTGCTCCTTTTTTCCATTTTCTATACTCAACTTGCATTTCATAGAACACCCTTGAATGAGGAATCATTCCCATTAGTTTTTCTCGGAAGTTTAATATTTCCATTTTAATCTCTTCATCACTTATTGTGGTATCAAGTTTTGCACGAAAAGCGTTAAACATCTTCTCAACAGTGGGATCTAGATGTGATAAGCTTGAAACTGATTTTGCTTGTTCTGGAATTGTTGTTTTCTCTTGTGTTTGAGCTACAATAGAAGGGGTAACTAATTTTTCTTCAACTATAGGAGTTTTTATTTCAGGTTTTTCTGTTGGAGTATCAACTTTTGATGATATTGCTGTTTTTGAGACCTCATTTATCGCTTTGCTAATCTCTGATACATCAATTGAATGTTCAGTTAAAAGATCACGTAAACGGTTGTTGACCATTTCAGATTGTTCAAGAAAAACTTCTAAACGATCAATTTCTTGATTCAAATATTCCACTTGTCTAATATAAGTTTCAACCTCTGCACTTTCAGCACCGCTACTAGCAGTTGGGGTATCCATTTTAGTGCTGTACTGTGGAGCAATTGGTGCACCATTAGCATCGGTTACCTCTGTAGCAATTTCGCCATTTTCTTGTTTTTCATTTAGTGTCTCTTTAAATTGACTTAATTTTTCAGTAATTTGTTTCTTAGAATCAGCAATTATTTTACGGATGTCTGAAATTGATTCTTGTGCAGTTTCTTCATCATTAGTTTGAGTTTGTTGTGATTCAGCTAATAATAATGCATTTCTTAGATCACGATTTTTTTCTCTTAATACTTTTGTTTGATTTTTGTAAAAGGACAATTCTTTTCTGATTTCGTCCATATTTGTGGGTTCTTCTTCACTCAATGTAGGATTCTCCCTAGTTGTTGTTTATTATTTAAGATATTAATATCATCAAATTCAGTAATTTCATTGTTAATATATAGTAAATTAACATTTTCTATATGACTATAAAATAACTTTTAATTAGCTTTTAAATTAGATTCTTTTATCAATCTTTATTTTTTAATCTCGTTTTCCCAAAGTTTTCCACCTTCTAAGAGATAGATAAAAACCGTGGAAGCAATCAAATCTGCAGAAGTTCCGGGATTGATTTTGTCTTCTTCTTCTCGTAATTCGATATCTAACTCCTCAAGCTCCCTGTGCCCATCAACTGTTAAAGAACCACCTAGTTTGATTATCGCTTTAGCTCGATCAGCTATATCGAGAGCTTTTTCAAAACCAAATTTTCGACTTACTAATGTATCAGGATGATTAGCTAAAATTGCAAGATAGGCATCAATAATAGCCAAGTTGATATCCTTACTCAGAATCATTGTTCTCTTAAATGCAGGGATAGCTGTATCAAATGTTATTGGATAATTTTCTGATAGTTCTAGGCAGATATTATCACGATGTTTACATTGTGACATTAAATCTAATAAAGTAATATTATCAGTTAATAACTCAGTTTTAAAGGAGGATTCAGTAACATCATATTTTTCTACTTTCCCCATTCCTCCTGGTGATATTTTTTGGATGCCTTCAGAGACTGCTATTGCATCCTCAACAGTAGTATGTTTCATCACTTCTGCAATACTTTGATGCAAGCTACTAATTTCACAATTCATTGTTTCAAGATTAATGGTTAAACCAGCTGCAACTGCTATAGGACTTAATAACAATATAATGCCCAAATTTGTATTTCCGTGATTATGAAAGAATGAGCTTTGAGCAATAGTCTCCTTTATGGTTTGCCCTAAAGACAGCTTTGCCCATTGAAGTTTCTTTTGCGCTATTAAATATCCTTTCTCAGCGAGCTCTTCAATAAAAATTCCGAAGGATACACTAGAAGCAAGAAAATCCTCATATCGCAACTCAGAGAAATCACTAAATCTATGGACATTCCCTGGTTTAGGTGTAGCAGAAACTTCTAGGAGGCACGCCAATTCTCCGCAAATGCGAATATGATTTGTAAGGCGTTTTAGATTATCGATTTGCTCATTCATTTGCTTCTAAGACTCATAATATGATATTTAATACAAAAAAACTTCGATTAAGGATATGAATATTAGGATTAACGGCGATTGTAATTATTCATAATTAAACAGCCATTTGCTTCTAAAACATTAAGAATACCCCTTATATTCTTTCGCATTGAAGATCTAAAGTCAATATGAATTTCTTCTAATAGCTTTAGTTCAATTAAGGAAAAGGGGATCCTTGTTATTTGATTATTTTGAATGAATAATTTACGTAATAATGTTAGTGCACTAATAGAATCTGGTATTGAAGAGAGCAAATTGGTATCAAGATTAAGAATCTTGAGATTTTGAAAATCAGAGAGCCAATCAGGTAAAGAAGTAATTTGATTATGACTTAAATTTAGAACCACAAGCTGTTTCAGAGGTGCAAGAATTTTGGGAATAAAATGAAATCTATTTCCTTCTAAGTGTAAAACTACAAGAGATTTAAATTTAGTAATAATTTCAGGTACCATTGTAAGATTTAATCTATTAAGACCTAAAGTAACGATTTGGTTTTCTGCAGATATAAAATAGCAAATATCACTTGATTTTGGAGGTTCTTCTAATTCAATTATATCATGTTCGATAATTAACGATAATTTTGAAATAAGCTCTAAATCAATTGGATGTGCTATTGAATCCATTTTTTTCATTAATAATATTAGTTAATAGCCATTAAAAATTAAGTGTTGGGGAAGGCAATCATATTCAGCAAAAAGTAATAAGAATCTTTTTTTTGTAAAGATAAAATAAACTACTTGATGATATGAAAATGCTTCAACAAGAAATTTTGAATAAAATAATTATTGATAGGGACTTGTGTAATGGTTGTGAGGCGTGTATTGAAATCTGCCCACGAGATTGTTTAACTATTGATATAGATAAGAAAGCAATTGTTAATTCTTCATTATGCCATGATTGTGGTCATTGTATATCCATCTGTCCTAAAAAGGCAATCAAACATCGATATTTGCCTAATGAAGATTATGGATTGATAGAGGATAAAATTGATTTAGCAGAAGTCACGGGAGAAAAAATGTATTACTTTTTGAAGGCTTTACGCTCAACACGAAAATATAAACAAAAAGAAGTTAAAAAAGAGATTTTGGAAAGATTAGTTGATTTAGTGCGTTATGCACCTACAGGACATCATTCACAAAATGTGGTAATAACAATAATAACTAATCCAGGAGAGATTCAAAAAATTAAAGATGTTTTTTCTAAAGTTTGTTATGATTTTATAAAGAAAGCTGATAATCCTATTATCACTTTGATTATGAAATTGATAGGCAAAGGAGGTAAGGTCAGAAAAATGAAAGAAGCTAGTCCAAGATTTATTCGTATGATTAATGGTTTTAAAGAAGGAATTGATTATTTGTTTCATGGTGCACCAGTAATCGTTATTTTTCATGCGAATAAGAAAAGCATTGTTCCAGCAGATAATTGCACAATAGCTTCAGATTATATGCGTATAGCAGCACAAGCAGAAAACCTTGGAAGTTGTTATATTGGTTATTTGACTCAATTTGCTAGAAACAGTAAGCAAATTAGAAAAGTGATACATTTACCACAAAATCATCAAGTATATCAAACAATAATTTTGGGTCATCCAAAACATCAATTCAAAACATTTGTTTCAAGAAAAAGTTCAAAAGTACAATGGTTTTAACCAAATTAAGGGGTAAAAAAATGACTGATCTAAAGAAATTCCTACAAGAAAATAAAAATGAAATTCATGACTTGTTTAATCATATGTGGTTAACCATTGAACGCATTGCTTTACAAGCAGAAAATGAAATCCCTGATATAGACTTGGATAATACTCATGGGAATTTTATCAATATTGATGATGGCTGGTCTGAAGCCTATTATCCAAACCCAGGAATAGTTTTTCCTTACGGCGAATTTGGTTTTTCATTAGATGGCCTCTTTTTTGTTTTATCAGCATATACAAAGAAAATTAGCGAAGAAATAATTGTCAAGTTACTTGAAATTACTAATAATAACGATTCATTAAAAATTGAATTATATGGTGGTGATGATTGCTTCACAACTCTTTATGATTCTAAAATTCAAGGCAACCTTGATGAGATCATGGACTCACTTAAGAAAACAAATGAGGAAATAATTCAAATCGATCTTAGCATTGAGGCTTTTGCAGAGGAGGAGACTTTTACACAATTTATCGAAGAAGCAATATCACTCTATCAGTTCTTAGCGGAAAAGGAGATTCTAGCAAAGCTAGCTGCTTATGAAAAAATAGAATAAAGAGTTGTAAAAAAAAAACAACTCTATCCATTCATTAATTGTTCAGATTTCTTTCTTTGTTCTCTGATTTCGTCTCTGAAAACAGCTTGCTCTACAGCTTCATATTCAGCACTAACATAGGTTAAGGATAATGAGATATCAAATAATGGATACATAAATCCTCTTAATATTGCTGTCAATGCACCAATCCAGACAAAGTCAGTAAAAGTTGTTTTAAGGTAACTTGTCAACACCCATGGCAGTATGATACTCAATACTAGAAAGAGTGTGAAAATGGTGACTGTTCTCCAATAATATTTCTTTCTAGAAATTTGCCAGGAACGTTGGATTGCTGTTCCAAAGGAGTGTTCATCTCGAGCCATGCTAGGTACGAATAAACTAATTTTACTACCAAACATGAAAAGTAGAAAAGCTGCTCCAATTATCATTAACCAAGATAAAACGTATAGACTTTGCTGTAATAAGATTGCTACAAAAATGAAAATGCCTATAAGAGCAAGAAATATAATCATGAAAACACTAAAGATAAAGATATCTTTTAGCATTCTTACTGATCTATCTAATGCCATGAAAATATTAGGTTTCTTGTTATCTGTATATAAACAAGTAAGATTTGTGATTAAAGCCATTCTGAATATAAAAATGACTACACTTACAATTAATAAAATAAAAAACAATGATGATGCATAATCTGATACAAAATCTAGTGAGACTTCAAAAATAGTTCTATCATAAACTGGATTATATTCTATTTGAAAATCAATTAGTATCAGTAATGAAATACCATAGAAAATAAATTCTGGTATTACTGAATAGATAAAATAACGGAAAAAATTTCTAGCATAAATAACAAATGGTCTATATAATAACTCTAAGAAACTACTCCGTTGAAATTTTGGGTCTGTTTCTTCTGACATTTAGATCCCTCTTGATTGTACTATTAATTTTTATTATAATAAATACAAAAAGGATTTTCTTTAAAAACTGTATAATCACTCTGAATTAATTTAGAAAGAAAGGGGAGAACCCCTTAAACAGTCGTAAAGAGATTTTGGAACCATGCTAATGATGGTAAAGGTAAACAAATAATAGCTACACCAAAACCTAAAGCAATATACAGATATTTTGACCAATGAACTTTAGAAACATCATCAATAGCTCCTGGGTGCTGTGTAAAACTCATTAGCAAGACAAATAAACCAAAGAACCTGGTGAAAGGATTTACAATTAACAGTAGTGCTGAAACTAATGAAACTATACGATGTGCTAAGGGACCAAAAACTGCACGAGCTGTGTGGCCACCGTCTAATTGGGAAGCAGGCATTAAATTAATACCAGTTAAGATGAAACCAATGTAACCTGCATATAACATTGGATGTAAAGCAACGGTTTGAATAGTAGGATCAAAGTAAGGGAGAATTTTTGTATATTGACCAAAGAGTACTAACCAGTCAGCTAAAAGTACAACAGGTACATCCGCAGGATTTACAGGGTCAGTTGGTGGTGGTATATCCACAATATAGGATAATCTAAGACCAATTATGAAAAGTGGTATAGCAGCTATAAAACCTGCAACAGGACCAGCAAGACCAATATCGAATAAATCATCTCTTGTAGCGACTGGCTCTTTTTGTCTAATTAAGGCCCCAAAAGTACCTAATGTTTGAAAACCTGTAATTGGTGGTATTGGAATAAAATATGGTAGAGAAACATCAATTTTCTTTAATCGCGAGATAAAGAAATGACCTAATTCATGAATGGTTAATATCATCATTAATGAGAATGTGAAGAGAAAAACATCTAGTGCTAAATGACCTTCAAAATTATATTCAGTAAAAAGTGATTTTGTAAAAGCACTACCTGCAAAACCAACTGTTACAAAAGTTGCTATATAAAGTAAAATGTTCCAAATAATATTTTTGAACGCCCATCGTTCTTTTGCGGTTTCTGGTTTCCAATAATAGAACCGTAAAGCAACTTCGGTAACCTCAGGGCTGATTTTTTCATTTCTAATAATGATTTTAATGTATTTCTCCGTAAATATTGGATCATTACGTAATTTTTCAAAAACCTCATTAACATTTTCTGGTTTATTAACATAAATTAAAGGTCCTGTAGTAGGGCTATTTTGAGCATCTACAATATTAACATATTTATCTACTGTAGTAATTAAATCATCATAAGTAGTTTCTACTAATCTAAACTCTCTATCCTTGGGTGAAAAGATTGAGATTAATTGTGAGACTTGTGGTTTTTCTTCTACTTTTTCTTTCTCTAAAACAGCTAAACCATTTTTAGTCAATGGCGCCCCACAGATACCGCAAACATCTCCCGAAGTGGTTCCACCACATCGCCAACATTTAGCAGCTGTAACAGGTTCAGTTCTGCTAAAAATCTTTGATCTAATATCTTCATCGAGGGGTGCTTTGCAAACATCACAAATATCTTTATGCTCAGAACTAATAGTACTACCGCAATTCCAGCAAAATTGCACCTCTTTTTTCACACCTGTATGTTCTTCTTCAGGTGCTTTATCAGTATCATCTAATGACAAGAATAATTACCTCGATATTGAGCTTGTACGTAATATAAACCAAACGCTCTAATAAAGACTAGCATTTAATTGCTAATTAAAAAAATAGCTAATTTTTTAAAAAATTTACCAATATAAGAAAGTTTGAATTGGTAAGCAGCATAAACCAAGTAACACCGCTAAAGCCCATAGTAAATATTTAGACCAATGAGCTTTTACAACTTCATTTGTTATTGATGTCTGATATTGATTGAAAGGAATGAACATTGCAACAATACCTAATGTCCAAGTGTTATAATTAAGCAAAATAAGAAGAGCTGAAATGAAAGACACTATTCTTGTTAAACGTTCATTGAATAAACTCCTAAAGATTGTTCCACCATCTAACAGATAGGCTGGCAAATAATTTAATCCATTAACAATTATACCAATTAATCCCGCATAACTCAGTGGATGTAAAAATTGTACCTGAGACACGGAATCAAACGGAGGAGCAATTTTAGCTGCACTTGTAAACCAATTTAAGAACCAACCTAATAGAAGGAAAGGATCAAATTTCTCTCTAGATGCAATTAAATCTAAGGTTTCAGTACTAAGAGTGCTTTTATCAACTATAAGTGGTAAAGTAGAACCGCCAATAAAAAAGCCTACTGAGATAACTAAACCAATAATTGGACCAATAAAATAAAGGTCAAACAAGTCGTCTCTTTTTCTTACAGGATTGACAACTCGTATAATCCCACCAGCAGAACCTAACATAAAATAGCTAAGAAAACCTGATGTAGGAACAAGAGGAATGAAGTAGGGTAAAGATAGTTTGATTTTTTTCTTTCGTTCCATTAGCAGATGAGCTATTTCATGACATAAATAAATAGCCAATAAACTTAAACTGAAAATTGACATATCAATAAGAATATTATGTGAAATTTCGAGTAATCGATAAATCTCACGATAATAAAGCCAACCTGTAATCATTATACAAGCAAAAGACACTAAGAAGAAAATAAGTTGCCATTGGATATTTTTTAAATTAAATCGTTTAGATAAATCGATTTCTTCCCAGTAAAAAAACCGTAAAATCACAGGATTTACACTTTCATCAGAGGATTTCAATTTACGGTAGGTAACTCTGAGATTAGAGCTGATTTCTAATAATTTATCAGCAAAAGCATCATATAGAGATAAATCTGTTGGACGGTTGATCACTACTTCTGGACCATAATTAGTTAATTCGGCACTAATAACTTTGAAGTGTTCTTTAACAACAGATTCAAGTGTTATAAAGGGGATATCGATTCTTCTTAAAAGTCGATCTTTGGGTGAGAGAATATAAATAAAATCAGGTTCACTAGGTGTTGTGTCGATAATTTCATCTTGTATAGCTCGTTTTAGAATATCTATTCCTTTGCGTGATAATGGTGAACCACAAACACCACAAATATCGCTGGATGTTGTTCCCCCACAACGAAAGCATTTGATGGAATCTTTAGATGTTTCTCGAGATAATATCTTCTCCTTTATCTCTTGATTTATTGGCATCCCGCAATTCTCACACCAATCAGTATTAGGTATCTGATGATTACAATTCCAACACTTTGTAAGAGAAGAGAAACCCTTTTTTACAGCTTGATTATCATCAGAATCTACCAAAATATAACACCAACTTTACCTGATTATTTTACTGCTAAATAAAAAACATACAAGAGGGATTTTTAAGGTTCTTATTACACTTCATTATGAAAAATTAGATTTAATGATTATCGACATGTAGAAAAATCTTTAAAAGAAAAATTGTTGTCGGTAAGAGCTAGTTAATTCTAATAACTTGTAATGAATTAAATGATTAACCTCTTGGTGTAGAACATATGGCAAATATTCGTATAAGAAGATTCAATCCTGAAACAGATATCGATTCAGTTCAAAATATCAATAGAACATGCCTACCTGAGAATTATCCAAGATTTTTCTTTATTGACATTGCAGAAAAGTTCCCTGAAGGATTCAATGTAGCAATTATTGAAGAAAATAATGAAATAGCAGGTTATGAAATGACTCGTGTTGAACGGGGATTATCAAATTATGGGTTTGGTTTATGCAAAAAAGGGCATATTATCTCAATCGCTGTTTTGCCACAATACAGACGGTTAGGAATAGCTCAATTATTAATGGAAGCAGCAAACGATGCTTTAAGATTACGTGATGTGTATGAAGTTTATCTCGAGGTCAGAGAGTCAAATCAAGCAGCAATAAATCTCTACCAAAAACTTGGGTATACATCTTTCAAAGTTTCTAAGCAATATTACAACGATGGTGAATCGGCATTAATAATGATAAGTAAAATATAATTTGGTAAAAAATAGAAAATAGATAAAAAAAGAGGGGAAGGGAAGACTAGTTTTAATAGTCATCCATATCAGGCATACCACCAGGTGGCATACCGCCAGGTCCACCAGGACCACCTGAAGCTTTAGCAGCAATGATATCATCAATTCTGAGAATCATTTGAGCAGCTTCAGAAGCAGAAGAAATTGCTTGACGAGCAACACTGATGGGCTCGAAAACTTTCTCTTTAACCATATCTGTTGGTTTACCAGTCGTTAAATTAACGCCTGCAGTATCTGAACCTTTATCATGTTCAGCTCGTAGTGCTACAAGAACATCGATGGGATCTAAACCAGCATTTTCAGCTAAAGTTCGTGGGATAATTTCAAGGGCTTCAGCAAATTTTTCAACAGCTAATTGCTCCCTACCTGAAAGGGTATTAGCGTATTCCTTGAGTTTTCTCGAAAGATAAATTTCAGGAGCACCACCACCAGGAACAACTAAGCTATCTTGAATAATGTTGCGAATAACACAGAGGGCATCATGAATACTTCGTTCAGCTTCATCAACGATTAAATCACTGCCACCACGAATGAGGATACTAACACTCTTGGGATTTGCACATTCTTCAATGAAGACAAAATCATCGTCACCGATTTTACGTTCTTCAACGATTTTTGCTTCACCAAGATCACTCTTCTCAATACCATCAATACGGGTAACAATCTTAGCGCCAGTAGCCATAGCAAGTTTTTCCATGTCAGATTTCTTGATTCGACGGATAGCAAGAATGCCTTTCTTAGCAAGGAAGTGTTGAGCTAGATCATCAATGCCTTTTTGGGATAAAACGACATTAGCACCTGAAGCAATGATCTTGTTGACCATATTTTCAATCATATCTTGTTCTTGATCTAGGAAAGCTTTCATTTGATCAGGATTGGTAATATTGATCTTAGCATCAAATTCGGTCTTTGTTACTTCAACAGCAGCATCAATGAGAAGGATCTTAGCATTTGTTATTTTCTTTGGCATACCAGAATGAACAACACTCTTGTCAAGGACAATGCCTTTAATGAGTTCAGTTTCTTTTATGGACTCGCCTTTCTTTTTCTCAACTTTAACATTGTCTATATCACAAATTTTTTTGCCATTTTCATCGACGGTAACCATTAGAGCAGCATCAATAACTAAATCAGCAAGATAATCACTGTGACCAGCAATAACTTTGCTACTCATAGAAGTTCTAACACCTTCTTTCATAAGAACATGATCTGAAGTATCAACTTTAATGGCTAATTTATCTAACAATTCCAATGCTTTGACAGTAGCTTTTCGATAACCTTCAACAATAATGCTTGCATGAACATCTTGAGCAAGAAGTTCTTCAGCTTGTTTGAGGAGTTCACCAGCAACGATAACAACAGTTGTTGTTCCATCACCCACTTCATCGTCTTGAACTTTAGCAAGTTCAACAACGAATTTTGCTGCGGGATGTTGGATTTCCATCTCTTTAAGGATAGTAGCACCATCATTAGTAATAACAACATCACCAAAAGAATCAACAAGCATTTTATCTAAACCTTTAGGACCAAGAGCTGAACGGATTGCTTCAGCAACAACCTTTGCAGCTGCAATGTTGTTCTCTTGAGCATTTTTACCAGTAGTTCGTTCAGTGCCTTCTTTGAGGAGAAGGACAGGTTGGCCACCAATATTTACAAGACTCATTATAATATCTCCTTGTATAGTTCCTTTTTTTAGAATTTTTTTCACTTTAATAACTCATAAGAGCAATTTTTCGTGATTTATACTGATATTTAAAGCTTACGGATACTATTCTATTCGAAAGAAGGTAAAGATAGAGAGAGAAATATTGCCATTAAATAAAATTAATGTTAAGCTAAAAAATCTCATTTAAAGAATTAAGTTTTTAACTTGTACTCGAAAATAATTGAATGATTAAAAATATTATTTGATCAGAATGGTAGAAGATGGTTACTAGTTCCAGTGAAGTTAAAAAGGAGAAAAAAACAACTGCCGAATTAATAAGAATAGGTGATGCTGATACTGATGCAGGTGTAAAATCACCCTCCCATTGGTCACTTGTTTGGCGTCGTTTTAAGAAAAACAAATTAGCAATTTATGGCTTCTTTGTTATTATCGTAGTTACTGTTATAGCTATTCTTGCACCGGTTATTTCGCCATTTGCACCAACAGATAATGCCCCATTATTTGACAAGTATGGTGGCGGTGGTGCTGACGAGCGACCAAGTCTTCGGTATCCGATAGGAACTGATACCCTTGGTAGAGATACCCTATCTAGAATTGTGTGGGGGGCACAAATTAGCTTGATTGTAGGCGTTGTAGCATCTTTGGTCTCCACAATTATTGGTGTTGTTCTAGGCGCTTTGGCAGGCTATTACCGAGGATTTACTGAAGAAGTAATTATGCGAATAACAGATATGTTTCTAGCAGTGCCTTTCCTACTAATTGCAATTGTTGCAGTGTCTTTTCTCCGATCAGGGCGCATAGCTGTCTTGCAAGATGTTAGCCATATTACAATAATGATCACTGTACTGGGATTTTTCGGTTGGGCAGGCATTACTAGGTTAGTGGTTGCTGAAGTTAAACGAGTTATGACACTAGAGTATGCCCAAGCAGCTATTTGCCTAGGTGCTAGTGATTGGCGAATAATAACAAAACATATCCTACCCAATATCCTAGCACCAATTATCGTTTTAACAACGCTTGAGATTGGTGGTAATATCCTTTCAGAAGCTGGTTTGACCTATCTTGGTTTTGGTGATCCACAAACAGTGTCTTGGGGTCGTATCGTAAACGATGGTGTTGATAATCTACGGTTATTTCCAGAACAGGTATTTGTTGCAGGTTTCTGTATTTTCTTCTTAGTGCTGGCTTTCAATATTGTTGGTGATGCGCTAAGAGATGCTATGGACCCAAGACTTAAAGATTAGTTGTTGAAGTGAAACACTTCAATTCTTCTTTTTTCCATTTTAAGCTAATTTTCTTCAGATAATTTATATAATAAATTACTATTTGTTATAAGTTGAGGGAGATAATTTATGCACGGGATAACAGTTCTGGTAATTGTTATTTTTATACCACTTGTTATTATCAATACTATACGTTTTCTAATTCAATATTTCAGAAAAAGAAAAGCACTAAATACTAATCCTGATTTAAAATCATCTTTCTCAGATACTGTTTATTGTTGTTGCGAATGTTTGGATTGTTTCACTTGTAATCAATGTTGTTGCTCAGATATCACATGTTGTATTAGCTTAATGGATAGAGATAATACTGCTGAAGGAGATTTGACTTGCATTGGGTGTGGACAAGAAGGGACTTATACTAACCAAGAAAGACAAACCAGAAAAAATTTCGATAAAAGAATGGAGCAGAAAAGTAAAGAGAAAATTGATTTTAGCAAAGAAGAAGAAAAGCTCATGAAACTTATCTATGATAAGGAAAAGGTTAGTTTATGGTGGTTAAATAATAATTCAAAGATTCCTGCTGAAATGATAAAAGAAATGATAGAAAGAAATCCCAATTATTTCATAGAAAGAGATTATGTTATTAATAAGGGATTGATACTCCAAAAGCAGGGATATAACTTAGAGGAGATAGGAACAACAGAAACAGAACCTGATAGAAGTCAACTTTTGAGTGAAGGGATTTGTCCCTATTGTAAATCACCTTTCAAAGAAGGAACTGATTTTTGCCCAAATTGCGGTGTAGAGCTGAAATAATTAAAAAATTAGTAGGAAAAATTTATTCATCTAGTTCAAGATGTATTTCCATCTCAATATCAGGTTGAACGTTTTTTATCCAACCAAAAACCCACTTTCGTAAGATTGATTGACCAAGTATTAAAGAGATTAATCCTGGAATAATCAATATCATAACACTAAAGAGATAAGCAATTGGTTTAGTAGTTATTAATCCATTAGTAGCTAATATTACAAGAAACTCATCAATATAAAGGAATGAAATGACACTTGTTATAATACTGAATAATACATGAATCAACAATATTGATGGGACCACAGCAATAGCTGAGCGATTAAGAAAGAAGAAAAGGTATGCAGCAACCAATAATAACAAACCAATGATGAGAATTTCCCATTGAACAGATAAGATCTGCATTGTACCAGTTAGAAAGATCAACCAAATTGCTAATAGTTTTATTCTAAGAGGGGCATCTCTTGAAAGGGCATATATTCTTGAAGGGGACTCCTCAAAATTAGCGATGAAGTAGAGAAAAGCTGGCAATAAAACGCTTAAAATAACAATCAATAGGACATAATAGGGGTTTTCAATGTCAAAGATTGCATAGTATATTTGAGTTATCGCTAAGCCAACAATTTGAAGATAAATTAAGAAGAAACCTACAAAAGAGATGATTCTAACATTCCATTCAGAATTGAAAAAACTAGCCATTCGTTCACTGTGAAACGCGAATGTTGAAAGGAATAAAAAAAGAAAGGTAACAGCAATGAAAATAGAGAGAGCCGCTAAGAGCCAACCAAAAAAGGTAGTATAACCAATAAAAAGATCCAAGGTTGTCACCGAATAAAAAGGTAACACTAGAAATAAGATAGCTAAAGTCAATTCTATACAACTAATAATTGAAAAATATATTTTGCCAAATAATCTTAGTTTCATTGCTTGCTTCACCGAGTATACTACAATCATGGAGTTTTAATTCTAAGGAATAATTTACAACCTATTATCCTTCTATTATATAGCAGTATAACTATTTTTACATTTATTTGAAGCAAAAAATAGTTTATTTAGTGCTTTTTATACAAAAAATACTGTAAATTAATTGATGAAAAGGTTACCAAATAGACGCTCAATATTTGTTTTTATTGATTGAATGATATTTTAGGGTAAAGTGCAACATTTTTTTTCTATATAGTCACAATTTTATTTGTCTTAAAAATTTACAGAATAATGTTGAGCTTGGAGAGATTTCATTTGGATGTTATAAAACTGAAAATAGGACGAAAAGGAAAAAGAAGTCGACAAAAAACGTTTTTTATAATTAAATGGTATTAAAGTGACTTAGAGACAAAAAGAAGGAAGATTATTTTTCTGTTGACAATGCTTAAGATAATTTGTAGTGAATAATAGATTAAGGAAAAATAAAAGGTTGAAAAAAATAATGTCAAAAAATAGAATTGATTATTCACAAGAAAACTATCCAACAACGAGAATGCCTATTGGGATTGATTTCTCAAAACAGAATATCATAAACTTACCACAAAACCAGATAGAACATAATAATATCCAAGAGGAAGAAATCGCTGCTGAAATTGTTAGTTTCACAAAAACTGATCGAACAGTGAGACCATATCGATCCAAGATACAACTAGGATCATATATTTCTAAAGATAATTTGCAAAGGATCCTTAAGAAAGAGCAAAAGGACCGAAGTTTCTATGGTATGTTAGAATACATGCGTAAGAATGATAGAACAGCCATAGCATTAAAAGAGGATTTTGATTTATTGCGAGACTTCTTCCCTGCAGAACTAGTGTTAGAAGTAGAGGACTATACTAATAGGATAATCGCTAAAATAGAGAAAGAAACAGTTGAGCAAGGAAACAAAAAATTAACTCCCAGAAAAAGAAGAGGGTACATTTTGGCAGTCTTTCGCTCAGTATGTAGAAAAAATGGCCGTAAATTCACTGAACGATTACTAGATGAGATAAATAAACGATTCAATTATGATAGAACAATAAAATTATTCGAAATCTGTAAAGCAGAAAATGAACTAATCAATTGGCACCTTTTATCACCAAAGCCAAAGAAAAGTGAAAATGATTTAAAGACATTTTATTTGCATATTATAAATAACGTTCATCGACTAAGAAAGACAGTTCTCATAGAAGAAAATGCACAATATCTTGAGATTCTTTCAATAACCCAAAAATATGTAACATCATTTGCAAAGGATAAAGATAAACGAAAAGCATTATCAGAAATACTAAAACATCAAGATAACGACTTTGCTGCTAGATTAATACTCTGGTCAATCGCCAAGCATTTTGCCAAAGAAAAATTTGATTATAATTTCAAAAGCCCGGAGTTGGTGCCAGGGTGGAAAGAACTTTTCATGATAAAGAAGATAGCGAACGGAAAAGAAGAACAAATACCAATACGATCATTCAAGTATTGTTTTTGGGCAGAATTTAATTTAAGAAAAGAATTGAAGGATAATGGGCTCTTCCCAGAAACAACCGAAGAAGCAGAAGAATAGCAAATAAGCTATTCTATCTTTTTATAAAAAATTAAAATGAGAGAGAAAATAAGAAGAGTGAAAGTAACATTCGACTCTTCGATTAATTAAAAGCAACTAATGCTTCTTCTTAACACTACGAATGAAATCTAGCTTCTTTTCTGTAATGGCTTTTTTCTCAATGGCTTCTTTAAATTTCTTATTGAGAAGTTGGATGATTTGGCGCGAGATTTCATCTCCTACATCATTTGCTTTCAAGAATTTTTGAGTGTTAGCTAATGAATATACATCTAAATTGGAAATTGATTTTTCAAAATATTCTAATTGTTCGTTTGTAAAGGTACTTTTGAAGAATAGTAGAACACCCCTGACGATTGGCTCTGGTGTCCCTGCTGCTTTTTCCATATATTTGCTAAAGTAATCAGCTTGTTCAGACATGTTAATCACCTATCAAATTACTGTTTCTAGTAAGATTTGTAGTATTTTATATAAAAGAACTCTTATTATGTTCTTATAAGATTTCCTTCACTTTCGAAGTTTTTTGTCAGCCTTAAATTTACTTTTTTTTAAGTGTCAAGAAGAAGTTTTTAAGCAAGATGTTCTACCAAATGATTTGTTCAGAGTTTGAAATAGGTCTTTTTCGCCCCCCGGAAAAGAATTATTCGCTCAAACTCTGTAATTGAGCTGTATTAAAATATTCTTTTGGACTATTTGTCCCTCTTCTCTGAGGGACATTTTCCAAAATTTGGGGAAAACCTTCAAAACCTCTTATTGACTATTTTTGTTTGGTGCCTTTGCCTGAAAAAACAGCTACTCTTGGTCAGCGATTACTTGCTGATTTTGGTTTATTACTAATTACTCTTATTTGGGGCTCCTCCTTCGTTATGGTTGATAAAGCAGTTGCAGTTGTCAATGTCTTTATTTTCCTTGCTTTTCGCTTTTCTATTGCTTTTGTTCTTTTACTCCTAATTTTTGCTTATCGTTTCATCAAATTTGGTATCGAATGGAAAGAAATTTGGCGTGGCGTTTTGGTTGGTCTCTTCCTCTTCATTGGCTATTCATTTCAAACCTTTGGTCTCCAACTTGGTACAGATCCTGGTAAAGCTGCTTTTATAACCGGTTTATCCGTTGTTCTTGTTCCCATTTTCTCTGCTTTATTACTCAAAAAAACTCCTCATAAATTATCTTGGTTAGGAATACTAATAGCAGTTATCGGATTAGGTCTTCTCTCAATTGTAAACCTACAATTAGACTTTGCTGCTATCAAAGGTGATCTCCTAGTGCTTGTTTGTGCTTTTGGTTTTGCTTTTCAAATTATCTTCATTGATCGTTCCATAGAGAAAATCCATTTTAGCACTCTAGCAACATCTCAAATTGGCACCACAGCAATTTTATCCTGGATTGCTAGTGCAATTTTCTGGGATGACAATTTTTCTTTCACCCACAGTTATTTTACTAATCAAGTTATCTTTGCATTACTATTCACTGGCACCTTAGTTACTGCTTTTATCTTATCTGTCCAATCGTATATCCAGAAGAAGACTTCCCCCACGCATGTAGCAATCATCTTTGCTACCGAACCTGTTTTTGGGGCTATTTTTGCTGTTATTCTAGTTCATGAACATTTTCTCCCTCGTCAATGGGGTGGCTGTGTTCTTATTCTAGCTGCCATGATCTTCCAACAATTAATCGATATATATTTTGTTCAAAAACAAATACCTACTGTTACTAGCGATCAGAAGGGTGAGGATGCAGCTAACGTGTTACGATCACAGAATCATACGCTAAATGATAGTAATTAAAACGCGTTTACAATTGACTATCAGGTTTATAATAGAAAAATGAGCTTAAGTTGATATGAATTTTTGGTAGACAGTCATGCACAAACTTAAGCTCTACCAGTCATTAAGATATACTTTCTTCGTATTTCTTCTTTATCTTGTTTTATTCTCTTTTGTATTTTCTTTCTTTCTAACAACTTTTTCACCTTTTGTGTTTGTTATTATTCTTCTTCATTAGTGGTCAGCCTATTTGTTCTCTTTGGTTAGTTTTAACCACTTTAAGCGCCGGTCATTAAAGCGAATTTAATTCTGGCTTGCTCGTAATCCTTCTTGATTGTTTGTTTGATTTTTTGTGTTTGCTTTCTCATTTTTATTCTTCTCCGAGTTTTACTCTTGATTTACATACTATCATTAGTATATATAAAACGAATTCACTTTTTTGGGACTCAAAAAGAGGTCACATTAAGCTACTATGAATTCGAAAAAATGAGCTAAAAAAGAAGAAAAAAGAATTATTAATTACGAGTTCTTTTTCTTTGAGTAGACGATTTTGTTTTTGGGGCATCAACTAAATATAAGAGCTCGTTTTCTTTTGTTTGTGCTTCAGCGTCTCGAGTGTTTACGACGATATATGGGGTACTTGTTGGGCCTATAATATCAACTATCTTCCCCACATACTTTAATTGTTGATTTACAATTCGAGAACCCAATCTTTGGCCTGTTGTAGATTTTATCAAGATATTCCCTTTCTTAGAGATAATTGATACTTTACCAAGTTTTTTCATTATTAGTACACCATTTAATATTAGAATAAAGCTTACCTTGGTTTTTGACGATAAGCACTACCTTTCTTAGTTTTCTTTTTAGTGTCAGGCTTCTTTTGTGCAGCAGCTGGTTTTGGTAAGTTGACTTTCGATAGATTTCGAGCTATCTCCCTCAATTGCTCTTCTTTTGATCCATCTTTATTGATAAAAAATCTACCATTTCGATTGTACCATGTTTTTGAATAATGTTTTTCCGAATCCATAAAAACTTCATAACCTGCTTTTTGCGCTGCTAAAGCTACCCTTTTCAATTCTGGTTCTTCGAAAGCAAGTTTCTTGGGCACTCTTCGACCCATGCGTATAGAGAGGTTGGAATCAAAATATTCCGGATAAATCACTCGCAAATCTTTTCTAACCGATCGCCCTCTCTTTGATTTTGCACTAGACAATGTTTCTTCCTCAACTATCTTTTGAATTTATTTCTAATTTAAAAGTTATTTTCTACCTTTTATATTATTGCTTTTAGTAGCTAATAATCAGTTCTAATTTACATGGATTATAATCTAAAGTTAGCTTCTTCATCTAAATAATAAGTTGAATCCACAACTTTTTTTATAGTTAGACAAGTGTTAAGAGTATAACATTCGAGGAAACTATTATGCATGAATTCTCTACTGCTGTTGGTATTGTTGATACAGTAACCACAGTAGCCATTCAACATAAGGCAAAAAAAATTAAAAAAGTAGAATTGGTTGTTGGTGAATTTTCGATGCTGAATCATGATCAATTGAAATTCTCTTTTGAAATCGCTAGTGAGGGGACATTAGCTGAAGGAGCAGAATTGATCATTGAAGCACAAAGAGGAGAAATTGAATGCCAGGATTGCAAATATAAAGGAGTAATCGAAAAGCAACAAGATGTTGATCATTTTATTGTTGACTTAGTAAATATTTTCGAATGCCCAAAATGTAAATCAAATAATACAAAAATTAGTGGTGGGAGAGATATCTATGTTAAAAATATTGAAGTTGAATTGCCCGATTAATTTTTAAAATTACTCTATCTCTCAAAAGAATCTTTATATAATACAAAAATATAGTCTAATAAAAATAATGAGAGAGATAATATGGCAATCGGGTGGATAAATTACCTAAGTGTAGTAGCAGGATCCCTTAATGTTATTATGCTTTTCATTATTACATCCATTGTCCTCAAGAGGAACCTTAAAGAAAAGCTCAACTGGCTTTTTGGTGTTAGCTTTTTCTTCATAGCAACAGCTTATGTACTCCTTCCTTTAGGTGCTTTTGTCTATGATCAAGCTGACCCTACTGCAATGTTACTTTTCACTAAATTATATGCCGCATCATTATTCATAGGATTAGTAATGATGATGGTTTCTTCCATTGCTATAAATTATGGCACTAAATTTGCTATTCAATGGGCAATAATTATTCCAGCATTTTTAGTTATTGGTTTGATTGTCGGATTGCTATTTGGATTACATAATACTGAGAGTAATTGGTATTCTATTAAAGCTGTAGAAGGCAGTGAGAGTGCTGACACTCAAACATCATTATTCTTTACGTTAATTTTCTATCCAATTTGTTTAATTATTATAGGACTAATTCTATATTTCTTTATCAAAGCTTATAGAGCGACAAATGATTATTTTGTTAGAAGGTGCTTGAAATTCTTTTTAACCGGATTTGGTTTTTGTGTCACCTCACTCATTCCCAATATTCTTTCCAATGTCTTAGCTAATTATTGGGAGAATGCTCAAATTCTTAATGCTGTGGAATTCATTATGGTATCTATTGGGGTAGCATTTCTTTTAACTGGTTTTCTTACTAGATCAAATAATATTCATAAAACAGAAATACAGAATATTAGTATCGATTGAATTCAAACTATTTTGCCCATCTTTTAACATATTTTCCCACCCAAGCAATACCTAGTGCACCAATTCCTACATGAGAGCCTACAATAGGTCCTATTTCTGCTAAAATCACATCAGTGGGAGAATTTGGCAAGTCTACTAAATAATCATATAAAGCCTTACCTTTTTCATATGCATGACTATGTCCAACAAAGATTGTGTCAGTCATACGTTCATTAACGATTTTTCGGCATATTTTTTTCAATAATTTTATTGCTTCATCTGCACCACGAACTTTTCCAGGAGAAGCCAATAAACCATCTTCAATACGAATAATGGGTTTAATTGAGAGAATTGATCCAACTAACCAGCTTATAGTATTTATTCGACCACCTTTCTTTAGGTACTTTAAAGTATTAACGATTCCAAATAATTGAGCATTTGGAATAACTAAATCCTCTATGAAGATAATTATCTCATCCTTTGTTAAACCTTCTTGAGCTTTTTTAGCAGCTTCATAAACAATGAGTCCCATATCAACTGTCACTGCTTGGGAATCAATTATGGTTAATTTATTATTGAAAAATTGGGAATTCACACTTGTAGCAGTAGAATAAATACCTGATAATTTTTGAGATAGAGTAAAAACAATGACATCATCATTTGATTCCACAGCTTTATCAAAAGACTTTTTAAAAACAGCAGGAGGAGGAACGCCTGTTGAAGGAAGAGCTCCTTCTTCTAACTTTTGATAAAAAGTATCATTTGATAGATCATAATGTGAATAAACCTTATCATCAAAAATAATATTCGCAGGTATAACTCCAATATCTAGTTTTTCAATTATTGTTGGAGGTAAATCACATGTTGAATCAGTTAGAATTTTTACTTTTGCCATTAATATCTCCCAGGTAATAGTTTTTTTGTCAACATAAATTAAATAGTGGTTAGTATAACTAGTGCTTATTTTTATACTTTCTTTAAAATTAATTCATTAGAAAACTTTTTTTGTATGCTATATTGTTTACCATACAAGGCGAGACATCATGGTCGCATTATGGATTATTACAATATTAGCAATTGCTCAAGGAATTTTAGAATGGCTTCCAGTATCGAGTGAAGGACAATTAGTGCTTATTTTAAATTGGTTAAATGAATCAGAAAATGCGCTTGCGATAGCACTCTTCATGCATATTGGTACTATGATCGCTGTAATAATCCGTTTCAGAAAAGATCTCATAATGTTATTTGATTTCAGGAAAAGAGAGAAGCAAATAAATAATGAACAGATTAAACAAAATAATGATGAAAAGGAGATAGAAGCACTACAAACAAATAATAATTTATCACAAAAAGAGAAACAGAAAATTTTGTGGAAATTTTTACTTTTGGCAACATTAGCAACAGCAGTTATTGGTATTCCGATTTATGCTTTACTTAAATATGTAATTCTTGAAGAATCTTTGTCTTTTGCGAATGGAGCAATTAGTAGTGGAGATATAGTCACCATGCTTATTGGCCTCTTCCTTATTGGTACTGGTATTTTCATTTTTGTATCGAAAAAGAAAACAACCAGCAAGTCATTATTCGAGATGAACACAGTTGAAATGTTAATTATTGGAGCTGTTCAAGGATTAGCAATTATTCCAGGAGTTTCTCGTTCTGGGTCTACTGTAGGAACAATGTTAATTGAAGGAGTTAATGAGGAGGATGCCTTGCGTGGAAGCTTTCTATTAAGTATTCCCGCGGTGATTGGTGGGAACATTCTCATAATTATAATTGATTTAATACAAGGTGAAACATCTTTTGCAGAAATTTCAGCTGGTGGAATGGTTTTAGCAGTCTTTCTTTCAGCTGTAGTAGGTTATTTCACAATAGATGTCTTCTTACGTTTAGCAAAGAAAATTAACTTTGGTTGGTTTTGTATCTTTATTGGAACCCTAGCACTAGTTATAACACTAATAATCATAATATTAAATCTGACAACAATATGATAAACTATTTTGGAAATTTAATGAAACCGATAGGCAAGTTAGCTCTTTTCCAAGCAGCAGCTCGTCCTGTTAGATTTAATTCAATAGGTTTTTTACCATCATTCCCAATCACTAGAAGAACTGTTCCATCAATAGATTGTTGTGAGAAAAGACTTAACCATTTATCAGTTCGTCGCATAATTTTAGAAGCGATTTCATCAGGGGGGTTCATTGAATAGCGTTCATACATTTCATCAAAATCAGAAAAATGAAGAACTAAAAGATCATGCCGATTAATAGCTTTTATAGCTTTAACATAAATATTAACATCAGATTCCTCAGCAAAAAATAATGATTTATCAGAAGTAATATTAAGCAAGTCCTCTTCCCGTGCAATAGCCTTAACATGCTTTCCAGACATATGTAAAGCTTCGAGTAAATTAAATGTAAGGCTTTCCTTACTGTAAAACATGGATTTTAACATCGGTCCTGAAAGTGAACTTGATTTATCTTCAGTATTAATTAAAAGCAAATTATCCAAGTTTTTTATCAAAAATGGTGGTTGATAAGTAATAACCTCAAATAAACTAAAATTATCAATGATAACAAGAATGACTTGATCAATTGACTTGTCTGGTTTTGGTATTTCATCAACAGCTGGAAGATGATATGGTTTCATAATATCAAGTAATTTAAGAATGATTGATGGCAGTTGATCTGCTTTAATAGAAAACGTATTCATTCCGAGATCTTCAACGAATTCCAATTTTTATACCCCTACAAATATATCCGCAATTATAACATATAGTTTTATAGCTATTTTGTACGATAACTACCTAATTATCTTTCGTTTTAAGGCAAAAAAAATATATCCAAAAAGAAATCTTTTTGTAATACTCACGCTTAAAACCTAGTAGTATGTAAGTTGGTTGATTGCAATGGATACAAAGAAAGAGAAAAAGAAAACAACCGAAGAAAAAAATGAAACTAACTTAATCGAAATTGAAGAGAAAAAAAGCTCGCATAGTTTGTGGGATGTTATAAAACTTCCTTGGTATGAATATATCATTGTTGCATTATTAATTGCTGCAACAATTACAATGTTTGTACTTCATAATAAAAATCCAGAGAATTTTGGTATATTGATTGGAGTTGTCATTACTGCAGCATTACTAGGCTTATGGTTAGCATTCAGACCAAGTGAATGGGCAGTTGATGGTTTAGATAATGTTATGCGAATTGTAGGATTAACTGCTTATGTTGCAGGTGTGGTTTCAAGTTTGGCAAGCAATCTACCTGAAGCGGTCGCAGCTGGTATTATGCTTGTAAAAGGAGGGTTTGGAGTGCAAGCTGGAACAGCTATTGGTGATGAATTAATAAAAACTGCTTTTTACACCACTCTTTCTGCAGCAGGTTTTAATGCCATACTCCTTGGAATAGTGGTTTTGGTAGGAGGTAAAAAGAAAGGCTATGTTGAAGTAAAAGCTGAGACAGTGGCTGCTGAAGGAGTTTTATTACGCTGGGGTTTCGTTGCAACACTATTAACCTTTGGAGTAGCATTAATTGTTATAATAGATAAAATCTATGAAGCATTGCAAAGTTATAATGGATACGGACCAATAGTGCCTATGTTAGAAGAGCTTGAAGGAGAGTTGCCACATTTGGCTGGCATCACTCTGGTTGTTAGCTATATTATTTATCTGATTTATTTAATCATTAAAAGCCGTGAAGCTAAAGCTGAAGAGAATTTTGATGGTCAAATTCGGGCTACAAAACCAACTAGAGGTAAACTTGACGAAAAAATGCCTGATAAAGCAGAGAAACAGAAAGAAGAGATTTCAGATCAGGCACAAAGAAAAGTGCTTGATACTCCCGAAGAAATTAATATAATAGATCCAAATTGTACTGTAACTGAACAAGTATATAGTGGTACTAGAAAACCTATTGATAATCCATATATTGTTGCTCCTGCCATGGAGCACCATCATTTGAAAATCGGTTCAGCATTAGTTTTAGTAGCATTAGGAATAGCAGGAATTGCTAGTGGTGGTTATTTACTCAGTAGTGCAGTTGAAAAAATGCTTGAGTCACCTCAGATTGTGCTTGATGTTGAAGTCGTAGCTTTAATAGTAGGGTTTGCTGGAGCAATACCAGAACATGGTATAGCTGTGGTAGCTGCAACAAAAGGAAAAACAGATGTTGCTTTAGGGAATATCCTTGGTGGTATTTTACAAATGACATTATTAGTCTTCGGAGCTTTTGCTTCAATTGTTAAAGCACCTATAAATGATTTTATGTTATTCCAAATCATTGCTCTTGCAGGTATCCTATGGTTTGTTAAACGTTCAATTTCAGATGACCGGAGAATAACAAGCTTTGAAGGAATTATGATAATAATAGCACAATTATTCAGCTTCTTACTCTTATTAGGAGAACTGACAGGACTGAAAATTTTCTAGAAAAATAAAAAAAATAACGAAAAAGCAATTGTTTTTACAATTGCTCTCTTATTTTTTCTAAAGGTATTTTGCTAAATTTTTTATCAAACGTTCATTAGAAGCATATTCTTTTGCTGGTTTGAATTTTTGAGCAGTAATCAATTCATAAGCTTGGATTACATTAAGCGAAGCATTAACTACTACTTCTTCAGGCAAATCAGGAATAACCCCTTCACCCATAAAACCATTCTCACGCAACCAGTTACGAACATATTCTTTATCAAGACCTTTTTGATTTTCACTTTTTTCGAATAATTCATTATAGTGTGCTTTTAACCAATATCTTGAAGAATCAGCAGTATGAACTTCATCAATTAGAACAAGTTCTCCATCCGGATTTAGACCAAATTCATATTTTGTATCAACAAGGATGCCACCACTTTTGTTAACAACTTTATTTCCAACGGTGTATAATTTGAAAGCAACTTTGGTTATTTGATCCATAATGTCTTTAGTAATCAGATCTTTAGACACAATTTCTTCAACACTAATTTCCTCATCATGCCCTTCTTCAGCTTTAGTTGTGGGGGTTAGAACTGGTTCGGGTAATTTTTCATCTTTTCTAAGATTTGAGGGAAATTCCACTCCAGAGATTACTAGTGGTTCATTGTTTTCTTTTAAATAACTGTAACGTCTCCAAGCTGATCCTGTGATATATCCTCTAACAATGATTTCAACAGGTAATGGTTTACATTGCTGAGCAATCATAACATTAGGATCAGGAACAGAAATTATATGATTTTTAATGATCTTCTTGGTGTTTTTAAACCAAAATTCAGAGGTTTGGTTTAAGGCTTGCCCTTTGTAAGGTATACCTTGATTTAGGATTACGTCAAAAGCAGATAATCTATCTGTTGTTATAAGCATAATTTTATCATCAAAAGTGTAGATATCTCTTACTTTACCGCTATGTTTTTCACCAAAACCAGCCAATTCGCACGAAAGAAAAGTGCCTGCTAGATGATTTTTTATTTGAGTTTTTAATTCTTTAGACACAAATTTTCCACTCCATAATTATACGGAAATTATTACTTATATTTAGATTTTTACTAAAAGAACGATAATCAAAAAAATACTAATATTATAATGTCTTTCTAATCTTAGATTATATAGCGGGAGTATTTTAAAAACCATATATATTGTTTATTTTGCAATTAAAGATGGGATACTAATGCTTGATAAAAAAGCTAAATTGAAAAAACTTATTGAACAACTTAATGAAGGAATGGGTGCTGATAAGGCAAAAGCTGATTTTAAGGAAATAATTCGAGACACTGAATCAGATGAGATCGCAAAAGTAGAGGAAGAATTAGTAAAAGATGGATTGCCACGAGAAAAGCTGAACAAATTATGTGATGTGCATTTAGCAGTTTTTAATGAAAAAATTGGTGAACAAAAGGTACTAGTTACACTTGGACACCCTATTTCGATACTCATGGAAGAGCACAGACTCCTTTTAGCATTTGCAAAGCAGCTACAAGAAGCAGCTTGTGCAATTAAAACCGCTAATAAAAGGAATTTTAGTGCTGTTGAAAAGGATCTTAATTTCATTAGAGAGTTATCTGCTAAAATTAAGGATTCATCATCACATTATCTCAGAGAAGAAAATGCCTTATTCCCATTTATTGAAAAACATGGCTTAACAGAACCACCAGCCCAAATGTGGATCGACCATGATAAAATAAGAGCAATAGAAAAAAGGCTATACAAACTCCTAGAGCAAGTTGATGAACAATCAATAGAATTTGATGATTTTGCTATCAAAATAGATGCTACTATTGATGAATTAGCTAAATTTTTAGCTACTCACTTCTTCAAAGAAAACAATATACTATTTCCAAGTTCATTGAAATTAATTACTGATGATGAATGGTTGGAAATACGCAAAGATTTTGATGATATAAGCTACTGTAGTTTCACTCCTAAAGAAGTGCTAAAGGAATTTGGAACTAAATTAAAAATGAAAGAAAAATTACCAGAGGAGATAATAATGGAAGGAATGATAGAATTTGAAACCGGTCCTTTACCATTAAATGTATTAGAACCTATTTTTAACACATTACCAATAGACATTACCTTTGTTGACCCAGAGGATAAAGTTCGTTTTTTCAGTAAAGGCGATGAAAGAATTTTCGTTCGTGCAAAATCTGTAATTGGTAGAAGCGTTCAAAACTGTCACCCACAAAAAAGTGTTCATGTTGTAAATCAAATTTTAAATGATTTTCGAGATGGAAAACGAAAAGTTGCTGAATTTTGGATTGATTTACAAGGAAGAAAAATACATATACGTTATTTTGCTGTTCATGATAAAAATGGTAAATACCTTGGTTGCTTAGAAGTTTCTCAAGATATCACAGAAATTCAAAAACTTGAAGGACAAAAGAGATTACTTGATTAGATATAAGTTAAGAATAATTTTCTTAACTTTCATTTATTTTTCTCAAAGCACTAATTATTGCATCAGGACCAGGTGGTGCTAATGGTTCACCATCAATTGTTGCTTTATTTTTTGAAGCAATTTTACCAACAATTTCAATTGGAATCTCATCAGTAGCTAGTTTCATTATTTCAGCTGCTTTTGATGATGTAGTTACAACTATTAAAGTGCCTGATGAGATCACTCTTAATGGGTTAACGCCTAAAAATTCACAAATATCAATTGTTTCTTTTGTTAACGGAAATTTTTCAGAATATAACTCAAAACCGAAATTTTCAGGCACTATTGTTTCATATATTGCTCCTAAAACACCCCCTTCTGTTGCGTCGTGCATTAATCCTGGTTGTGATTTTTTATTTATTGATAGTGCAATATCAATAATTGAAATATCACTACCCAATTTTATTAATTTCTCGAGGGAATCTTTTGAGAATTGGTTAACTAATTTTTCAAAACCTTCACTTGCTATTATACCCATTCCTTCCTTTACACAATATCCAACACAAAGAATAACATCATCTTCAGAGATAGTACGAGATACATAGTAATCTTTTGGTACAAAGCCAATCATCGCACCAGATACTATTGGAGTGTTAACTGCTGAAGATATCTCAGTATGACCTCCTAATATAGCAATTTTATTTTTGTGACATTCTATTTTAATTTCTGTTTGGATTTTTTTGATATCTTCTTTTGTTGATTTTACTGGAAGGATTATTGTTGCATTAAATCCATATGGGATTGCACCGCTTGTAACAATATCATTAGCGTTAACTATTACTGAATATCTTCCTGGATTTGATGTGGGAAAAGTTATAGGATCTGTTTTATAAACTATGTAAACAGGTGAATCGCTATTGTAAAATGATAGGCTTTCCATTATTGCTTTATAATAGTCAAAAACAGCCACATCACAACCAATTTTTGGACCTTGAATTAAACCATTAATTTCTATTTCAGATGAATTCAATAGCTCTTCCAAAAAATCTAAAGGTAGTTTCCCTTCTTTCATTGTTAACACTTCAATAAATGGTTAATACATTCACAGTAACATTCTCTAAAAAAACTATTTCGTAGATTATCCATTAAATTAAAGATTAAAGACTTTTAATGAATTATTGGTATGTAATACAAAGCTGGTAAATGGAATGCTTGATTATGAGAAATTGTTATTGGAATTAGATAAATGCCTTTTTGATACTTTTAATGAGAATAAAGATAAACCAGCTAATTGGAAAAAAACTGATTATACTAACGCAGCTGGACACAAATCATTAGAAATCGATTTGATAATGGAAGATGGAATAATAAATTTTTTACGTGATAAGAATATTCCTTGTGTTTTAGAAGCAGAAGAGAGAGGTAGAACAAATTTAAGCAATAATCCTGAATACCTTTTCATTGTTGATCCGTTAGATGGCTCTAATAATTTTAAAAGAAAAATACCATTATGTTGCTATGGTATAGCTATCGCACCAATAGTGAATAATAAGTTATATTATTCTAACATTGAAGCTGCAGCTGTTCGATCCTTTTTAACAAATGAATTTTTTATTGCTGAAAAACATAAAGGTGCAAAATACAATGGTAAGAAAACCAAGCTTTCCACCATCAATAAACTAGAGCAAGCAATAGTTGCTTTTGATTTAGATCATACACATAAAAATAGTCAAGATGTTATCAATAATGTAATGACTATTTTAAGACATTGTGCAGGTTCAAGGAGATTTGGAGCTAATTTACTAGATATGGTTTATGTAGCAAGTGGTAAGATTGAAGTAATGATTGATATTAGAAATAGGTTATCAGCTGTTCATACATCAGGGTTATTTATCGCTGAAGAAAGTGGGGCAATAATTAGGGATGTTAATAATAGGAAATTTGATGTAGAATTACGAACTGAAGAAAAGATGAGCTTTATTTTATGTAATAACGAGAATTTACTGACTGAAATTTTGGTTAAAATTCAAAATGAATGAAAAATTAGAGGATATTAGAATTGGTTCTATTTTCACCAATTCATCTACCCATGTAATTCTTCAGGAACCATTTCGTATGGTTGCTCAAGTAATAATTTCTTCAAAATTGCTGGTAAGCGACCTATATTGACTCTGATTTCAGTCCATTTCTTTTGTTTGATGAATTTGCGTACCAATCGTACATATCTTCCAGGGTTCTTTAATGGTGAGTTGATTTCCTTTTCAGCTTCAAGTACCATATTAAAGAGTTCCTGAGTAGTAAATTCTGTTGTGCCAAATTGTTTATCATTATAAGCATATAGTTGTGATGGTTGAATATGACCTGCAGCTACTGCTTCATGCCAAAAGTCTGAACCTACTACAAATTGGAATGGGAAAGCTTGAGCGATATCTAATTTTGCATGTTTCATATAATTAATAGTTGTCTGGATTTCTTCAAGCTTTTCTGTTGGTCCGCCTATCATGAAAGTACCAATCATAACAATATTATATTTATCACCTAAAGCAAATGCCTTATCTAATTTTTCATGCCACTTTCTTGGATCACCACTAGCTTTTCTATACATATCTATAACACGAGGGACAACGGATTCCACACCAACAAGCAATCCACTAGCTCCAGCCCTACTCATTAGCTTAGCTCCTTCTTCATCAATATGATCTGCTCGAGAGAGAGCCCAAAAAGGAATATCTAAACCTTCTTTTATCTTCATACGTAGAATGTTTTTAACAAACTTAGAATTAAATCGGACACTATCATCAGGTACAATAATGTTCTTGTATTTTAACTCATTTTGAATGATAGCTATCTCTTCAATTATCTTATCTGGACTCCTTTGGCGATAAGCCATTGTGACTCCTGTACGGCCGCAAAAACGACATTTTCTCCAAGGGCAACCCCGTACCCAATTCATACTTGCTGAATCGTTCATATAAATTCCAGCAAGCTCATTATATTCTATGTGTCTAACATGTGTTCGATCTGGAAAAGGTATGACATCAAGATCTTTTACATATCCTAATTCATAGTATTTTTGCTTCGGCTCAGTTATTATTTCTAAAATCTTTAATTCTGCTTCACCTGAGACAGCATAATCAAGATAAAGGCATTCTTTTAGGATATTTTCACCATGTTGTGTGACATGAGGTCCACCAGCAATAGTCACAATATTTGGATTGATTTCTTTGGCAGCTTGAAAAATATCAAAAGCGATTTTCCTGAAAGGTGTAAGTACTGTGATTCCTAAATGAGTATAATCACCTTTAGTAATAATCTGTCTTATTTTACTTAGAGACCAACCTTCAGCATTAAGATCTACAGCATTCACCTTAATACCCGCATCTTGTAAAATCGTTGCTAAAGTAAGAATGCCTAAGGGTTGACAAAAACGATCTTTTTCACCCCATTTAAACGGGGGGTATATTAAGAGAACTGATTCATTTCTCATTTAGAAATCCATCCGGTTTATAAAGAGTCATCAATTTTAATGAGACCCAATTATAGATGAGAGATGTTCATTAGAAATTTAATTGTTTCCATTGAGATTTGAATTATTAAATTAATAGCTCTCAATCATTCTAAAATTCTATTTAAACACAGATAAACACTTTTACCAGCAAAAGTTTGATATTGAATAGTGGTTTCTGTTTTAATTTGGTTTCCTTCTTTTGATGTCATTTCCATATTCATTTTAACACTCTTATCAATAGCCACCATATCCATAATATCTTTACATTTAGTGTTAGAATTAATTGGATGCAAATCAAAAATTGTTAATTTTTTAAATTCTGCTTCTGAATAACCTAATCGCTTCTGAGCAGTAATATTTGTTTCCAGAATTTGCAGTGAAGTTGCATCAGCAATTATGAGAATAACATCAAGTGAATCAAAAATTAATTGTAGATTACTTCCTCTATCTTTCAATTCTTCTTCAGCTTTAAACTTAGCTAAAACAGTTCCGACATCCCGACCAATAGCTTCTAGTAAACGAACATCGCTTTCACTAATTTTTCGTTTTTGATTGGAAATTAAAGATAAAGCTCCGTTTATCCTTTCTTTTGAAAAGAATGGAACAGAGATTAATGTGTTGATGCCTGATTTTGAATGTTGTTCTTCGATTTCTTTGAAATCATCTAAAATGATTGTTTGGCCTTCAACAAACAATCGCTTAAATTGCGGCGAATTAACGCTAACAGATTTTATATTATCAACAATATTTTTTGGTATGCCTATATGTTTGTCAAGTTCTGCTTTCTTTTCAATTTCATCTATGAGATAAACTGCCCCTCCAGAAAAATCTAGAGAAGAAAGTAAAGTGTTTAGTAGAAAATTAAGGAATTGATCTTTTGTTTGTGCGCGATACCCAGCAGAAATAATCTTATTTAGCACTTCAAATTCATGATATCTTTCACGCAAAGATTCCTCTAAGCGTTTCATATTTGTTATATCCACAAGTATACCATTATAAGAAATAATTTCACCATTTTCATTTCTATTCGCTGTCAGGTTTATGAGAACGGGAATTAAAGTTCCGTTTTTGTGTTTTCGAATAGCTTCAAAAACTATAGAATCAGATTTTTGTAACTCAATTAATTTTTCTCTTTGTAATCATTGTTGCCAAGTAGGAGCTAAGCTACTTAGGGGTTTTCCCAATATTTCATTGGGATCATAACCGAAAACATTCTTTGTAGCTGGGTTAGCGTAAATGATATTGCTGTTTGCATCAGCTGAAATAATTACTTGATCACTATGAGTAATTATTGTTGTTAGTCTGTTTTGTTCTTCTTCGGTCCACATCTTTTCAAGGGCAGCTGCAAAGAATCTTACAATTGTTTCAAAGAAGAATTTATCATTTTCAGGCAATTCCTTTGGTTCATCAGCAACAAGTTGAATGGTGCCTAACAGGGCTTTGTCACTACCTAATATTGGATAAGTGATATTTGCTTTAGCGTTGAATCTCTGTAATCGATTATCGTATTGTCTAGCAATAGGATGTTTACTTACATCAGGAGCAAAAACAGCATCTTTCGTGCGAGCTACATAAGTATTGATATATGTTGTATCTTGCAAGTCAAGTGTTTTTATTAATTGGCGTTTAGTTTCATCTTTTAGAACAGCTGCTATAACTTCCAAAGTCTCTTTTTCTTTATTAAAAATCCTAAAAGTGCCATTATCAAAATTAAAGGTTTTACAAATACCCATAACTATTTTTTGACATAAATCAGCTATTGATTTAGCATTAACTATTGCTTCTGCTAAGAAATGAAATGCTTGACGTTCCCTTTCAACTGTCATTTGTGCTTGTTTTTCATCTGTTATTTCTAGGATAATAACTGCAATCGCGTAGTCATCTTTTATTCTTATAGGAGTAAAATGCGTTGATAACCACTTTGTTTTATTTGATCTTGAAATAATACGAAACTCCTCGATTATGGTAATCTGCTCAGCTATAACTTTTCTAATTACATATTCTATGTGGTTTCGTACTTCAAGATTTTCCATAATACCTTCTTGAATTTCATTTATGCTTTTATTATAGATATCATATTTGGATACTTCCAGTATTCGTAAAATTTCATCGTTCATAAAAATAAAATTACCAGATTTATTAATTAAGGCAACACCAATTAGTGATTGTTCAGCAAAAGCTCTAAATCGCTCTTCACTATCTTTTAGATCCTCTTCTGCTTTTCTATGAATTATCGCTGAAGCAAGCATATCAGCTATAGCATCAAATAATGGTTTGTCTTCAGAAAGATTTTCTTTGATAGAAGGAGAATATAATTCTATAATCCCAATAACTTCATCAACTGAAAGTATAGGATAGCTAATTATCGCATTATAGTTTGAGCATAAATCAATTTTCAAATTGCTTAAAATGTTGTTTTTGTTGATATCGGTGATGAAAACTTCCTCTTTAGTTCTAGCGATATTAGCAATCATACTTTTTTCATCATCTAGATCAATATCTGGAACATTATTAAGATCTAGATTTTTTCCTACTACAGCAATTGGTTTTAGTTTATTATCATCATTAAGTAATCTTATTGATCCACAACAAAATTCTAAAATTTCAATCAAATCTTTTATAATTTTTTGACATAATTCTTCTGAGGTATTAGATAAAACCGCAGATTCAGCTATGATTTGAAATATTTTGCGATCGCGCATTAAAGCATCTTCTGCTTTTTTACGATCAGTAACATCGATTAACATACCTTCGATGTAACCTTCATCGGGGTAAATTCTAGATGACTCACTAACCCAAATTATTGTACCATCTAGTTTCTTTAATTGCATCAGATTTTCTTCATATGATTCTTGTTCATAAAGTTGGTCGACTAGATTTCTTCTTAATTCACTAGAAACATAAAAATCATTAGCTGTATAATTCTTTAATTCTTCAACAGATTGACAACCCAGTAATTCTGCCATTCTTTCATTAGCTTCAATAATTTCACCAGTATCAATATCAGAACGGTACATCCCTGTTAGTGCATTTTCAAAGAGATTTTGGTATTTTACTTGAGTTTCTTTATCCACAGTATTATCAACAATTACTGCTGAAACAGAAGTTAACTGACCATTTACATCGAAAGCTCCAATATTGAACTGAAGCCACCACCGCTCCGCCATATCTTTTCGGACGATTTTGTATTCAAGCATTTTTGGCACAAAACCATCTTTAAGTTGATCAACATTTTCGGTATAATATTCTTTGTAGTCTGGATGAATAATTGTACTAATGAAATTAGGTTGTTCTTTCCAATCTTTAATATTATAACCACTTAAATCTTCTAGAAATTTATCAACTATCGAGTAGTTTAATGTAGGTAATTCGATTTTAAGAAAGCCACGAACTCTGCGAGTTAATTGGTCATAGGTGCTTTTTAACTCATTAACCACCTGTTCAAGTTCGACGAGTTCCCTTTCAAGGAGAATTCGTTGTGCTTTATCTTCCTTTTCTTGTAATGCACGAGTGACAGCTGGAACAAGTCGTTCTAAACGCGATTTTATTACATAATCTGTAGCCCCACGCTTTAAGGTTTCAATGGCTAATTCTTCTCCCAGAACTCCTGAGATAAAAATAAATGGCGTGTCTTTTGCTACGCTTTTACAATAATCAAGTGCTGTAAAACCATCAAAAGAGGGTAAATTGAAATCAGCTAAGATGATATCAAAAGTTATTTCTTCTAAGAATTTGATAAAATCATCTTTATTATCAGCATGAACTATCTCACAATCAATATCATTTAGGAGCAGTGTTTCTTTAACTAATTCATGATCATTAATATTATCTTCAAGATGAAGTATCTTTATCTTTGGAGTCATTCATTCCCACTCTAAATCGGTTATTCCTGAGAAGAATTTCTTAAATTGTTCTTATAGATAAAACAACAAAAGAGCTATATGTTTATTATGATTGATGTAAATCAGAACCATTAAACAATTCAATAATAAATCATTCACTTCTAGCAATTATTGCAGTGTAATCGCTTAATTTAGCAGTAGAAAATTTAAATGTATGAGAAATGGTGTTTCCTGATTTGGTTTTAAGTAAAAGTGAATCTTGTGTGAGTTTGCCAGTTAGAATTTTATTAATAGCTTTTTTGAAAGATTTCGCTTGTTTATCTTCTAATAAATCATAAAAAGTTATTTTTTCCAATTCTTTTGAAGAATATTCTATTTGTTCTTTCATTTTTAAATTAGAATTGAGTATTAAACCTGTTTCACAGTCAAATACAATGAAAAGATCATCTATAGTGTCAAAAATCATTTGAAGGTTCATTTGTGAGGTTATAAGCTCCTCTTCAGCTTGCATTTTAGCAATAGCTGTTCCTATTTCACGACCTATAGCTTCCAAAGTGTATAGATCATCTTTCACTAGTGCTCTTTTTTCTTTTGTACTTAGCATTAGGGCACCAATTACCTTTTGTTTTGAAAAGAATGGCACTCCAATTAATGAACTAATTCCAAATTGCATATGACCTTCGCTACGAGTCATATAATCTTCAGCATAAATTGACTTCCCATCAATAAAGAGTTTCTTAAAAGCGGAACTTTTTATTGGTAATGTTTTAGCAGTTTCAACATATTGACTGGATAAACCTAATGAACGTTTAATATAAGCTAAATCTTTATCCTTGTTTACAAAATAGATTGCTCCCCCGTTATAATCAAGTGAATTTAATACAGTTGATAAAGTAAAATCGAGTAGCTCATCCATATTTCTTGCTAAATAACCAGCTGAAATAACTTTACTTAAAACTTCAAATTCGTATGATCGATCCTTTAATGATTCTTCGAGTTCTTTCAAATCTGAGATATCAACTAATATTGCATTTATTGTGGTTGATTGTGTTTCTAGATCTTCTATCGCAGATAACGTTATTATTACTGGAATCAATGATCCATCTTTGTGTTTTCTAATAGTTTCAAAAGTAGATTTCTGAGTTGATTTTAAATTATCAAACATTTGTTGTTGTGATTCCTCACCACCTGGAGGAGCTAATACAGTAATATTCTTACCTACAAGTTCTTCCGGTTTATAACCTAAAATATCCTCTGTAGGGGCATTAGCATAAATTATTTCACCATTTTCTTTTGCAGAAATAACAACCTCTTTGCTATTCTCAACAATATTTTCAAGTAACCTTCTTTGTTGTTCCATTAATTTTCGTCTTGAAATATCTTGAATTATAGCAATTATCGAAGTGATATTCCCAGATGAATCCTTTAAGGTTGAAGCGCACATTTCACCTGTAAAAGTTCGTTTATCTTTTCGTAAAAATGTTAGTTCGATGTTCCTTAAACTTTCTTGAGCTATAATCGAATCAAAAATGGTCTTTACTAATTCTTTGTCTTTTTTATCAACGATTGTTTGAAAATTCTTATTTAGCAGCTCTTTTTCATCATCTATGCCAAAAATATCAAAAGAATACTGATTAACGAATAATATTTTCCCAGAGACATCGATTAACGCAATCATTGAAGGGGAAGTGTCAACTAAACTTCGATATTTTTGTTCGCTTATTCTAATAGCTTCTTCTGCTTTTTTACGTTCAGTAATTTCCCAAATTAAAATTTGTAATGCTGATTCACCACGAAAAGTGGTAGCTGAAACGTAAATTTCAGCTGAAAATAAATCATTAGAAAATCGTTTTAACAATACTTCATCTAAAAAGTGAATGGTTTCTTCCGTGGTTGGATTTTCTAGTATTTGCTTTTTAATTGTTTCACGATACTCCTTAGCAAAGAAATTTAGAGGATCAGCTCCAATAATATCCTTAATTGATTCTACTTGGAACATGTTAAATATTGTTGGGCTGGCATATTTAACCTCTTTATCTTGAATAATCATTAAACCAATACTATTTGGTAGCGACTCAACTAATTTTCTATATTGTGATTCACTTTCCTTAAGGGCCTGATCAGCTAATTTCCTCTCGATGGCTGTTGAAAAAATTCCTGTAAGATTTTCGAAAAATAATCGATCATTTTCAGGTATAGCTTTTTTAGTCTTAGACCCTAATTGAATTGATCCTAAAAATTTCTTATTTGCATTATAAATTGGCCAAGAAATAAATGATTTATAATCATATTTTTTGTATATGTTGGTATTTTTCAGAAAGTCATTTTCCTGAATATCTGGAGCAAAAATGATATTTCCTAAAAATTGAGTTAAAGGTAATTCCTTATTTTCAATTGAAATATTATCTAACATTTGTTTTATGTTATCACTTAAGCCAATGTTTGCCATAGGATTGAGGGTTTTTTCAACATCATTATAGATGGAAATTGATCCTGAATCAAATTCAATTACCTCTACAAGCCCTTCCAAAACAATTTGGCACATATCTTCAATTGTTGTTGATTGAACTGCTGCTTCAGCGATAAGTTTGAAGACTTTTCTATCACGCTTTAAAGCGTCCTCTGCTTTCTTCTCTTCTGATAAATCAATAGCAGAAGCAACACTGTTAGTGGTTCCAGGAATTAACCCAACAGTTAAATAAACTGGAACAATTTCCCCATTTTTATTTATTAATCTAAATTGATAATTCCGAGGTGCTTGTTCACCATAAGGTGTCCTTCTCATTTTATGAAATTCTACCATCCTTGACAAATCATCAGGATGACAAAGAATTGTCCATTTCATTTTACCCTCAGTTTCTTCCTTAGAATAACCAGTTAATTCGAAGGTCTTTTGATTACATTTTGTAATAACCATATCTTCATTTACAATTAAAGTAGCTGAATTTGTATATTCAAAAATATTTTCTAATTCTCTTTCTCTATCAGCTAATTCTTCCTCAGCTTTCTTTTTGTCAGAAATATCTAACATAACGCCTTCAATATAACCTTCTTTTAGGTATATTTTTGCTGATAGGCTAACCCATATTTTCTCTCCGCCTTTTTTCAATAATTGTAATTGGAGTCCTTGAACAAATCCTTCTTTATTTATAATATCAATAAAACTTTTCCGAGCATTATCATCAGGATAAAATTCATGTGCACTATAGCTCATATACTCTTCAACAGTTTCACAACCAAATAAACGAGCCATGGTTTCATTAGCATCAATTATTTCCCCTGTTTCAATATTGGTTCGATACATCCCAACAAGAGCGTTTTCAAAGAGATTTTGGTATTTCAAGAAAGATTCTTTGTTCTCAGTATCATCAATTATAACTATTGAAACTGAAATTAATTTTTGATTGAAATCATAAGCACCTATATTAAATTGCAACCACCATCTTTCCTCACCATCTTTGCGAATGATTTTATATTCAAGCATATTTGGTACGATGCCATTTTGCATTTTAGTAAAATTCTCTGAATAATATTCTTTAAAATCTGGATGAGCTATTTTCAATATAAAATTCGGTGTTTCATACCATTCTTGTGTTGAATAACCAGATAGCTCCTCAAGGAAATTATCCACCATTGAGAATTTTCCTTCAGGTAAATCCATCTTTAGAAAACCACGTACTCTTTCGGCAATTTTATGATAACTGTCCTCAAGTTCAGCTATCGCTTTTTGTAATCTTAAGCGTTGATCTCGATCTTCAACCTCTTGTAATGCTCGTTTAATAGCAGGAATCAAGCGCTCCATTCTAGACTTTAGGACATAGTCATTTGCACCACTTTGCAAAGCTTCAATTGCTAATTCTTCACCAAGAACAGCTGAAACTAGTATAAACGGAGTTGTCAAACCTAACTCTCGAGTTAATTTTAGGGCTGTTAAACCATCAAATGAGGGTAAACTATAATCAGCTAGAATAATATCTATTGGCCCATCTTTTAATGCATTTAGGAAATCCTCTCTATTATCAACACTAATTAGATCAAACTCAAAATTCTCTAATGCCAATATCTCATGAACGAGTTCGACATCTATTTTATTATCTTCAAGATGAAGAATTTTTAGAGGTTGTTTCATTCTAAACACTCAAAGTAATTCCTGAGTAAAGATAAATCGAATATTCCAACTAGTTTACATTGTGATGTCATTGATAATATTTGAAGTTTTATTTATAGGTACAAGATTATTTTTAGTATTATTAAATGAATAGTTTTTGGTTTAGGAAAGTATTAATATTGAACTATAAAAATTGATGAAAATTTTAATAATAACAGAAAAAAAAGTTTCAAACAGATTTAAAAATGCTAAAACAAACGAACTTAAAGGCAATTAATCATGATAACGACAAAAATAGAAGAAATGTGTTGGCCTGAAATTAAAGAAGCATTAGAAAAGGGTTTTGATACAATTATTGTTGCTGTAGGATCCAATGAACAACACGGTCCGCATTTACCAACCATAACTGATACCATGATAGGAAATTATCTAGTAGATGGAGCTGTGAAAAAATTAGGGTGTGCTTTACAAGGGCCTACTATTTCTATAGGATGTTCAGATCATCATCTAACATTTCCAGGCACTATCTCTATTAGTGCAGAAACACTAAAGATGATTGTTCATGATTATATCCGAAGTGTTTCCAAACATAATTTTAAAAATTTAGTATTTATCCCTAGTCATGGCGGGAGTTTCAAACCTTTAGAAGATGCTATAGTGGCATGTGAAGCTGATTACCCAAAAATCAATATACTTCGCTACACTAATCTTCAAGGATTTATTAACCAACTCTATGATTTATCAGAAAAAGAAGGGATTTTGCCAAGTGAAGCTGGAGCTCATGCAGGTGAAAATGAAACATCTATGATGCTTCAGATAGCAGATCATTTAGTTAATAAAAGCAATTTTGCATCTGGTTTTACAGGTAAAATAGGTGAAAAAGAAACTGAAACTCTATTTGCAAAAGGAATGACTGCTTTAACGAAAAATGGCGTGTTAGGAGATCCAGCAAAAGCATCAAAAGATAAAGGCAAAAGGTATCTAGATGGATTAATAGATTTTCTAGTCTCAGAATTAAAGATTCAATTGAAGTAATGAATTATCAGAATTATCTCAACATCCATTTATATCAATGAATAATCTTATAACGTATAGTAACACTGCTTGATTACTTAAAATCAATATTAAATGAGAAAACTAAAATGAATTCTAAGGTTCAACTAGCTAAAACTGGTTCTAAAAAACACAGTAAAAAAACACCTTCAAAGATAAAAGGAATTATCTTTGATTTTGATGGTGTATTGTCTAGTTTTCAAAAAAGGATTGGTGGACCAATTATTAGTGCTGCTTTAATGGTGAAATCTGATTTAACACCTAAAGTAATTAAAGAGAATTCATTAGAAATCTTTTCTCTATTAACAACTTTGGAACAACAACCTAGTAAATCTGGTTTATTCAAATTAGCTTTTAATACAGGTAAAAAATTCGGCATGTCCAATTTTCAAGCATTACGTTTTGTAATAACCACTGCTATAATCTACTCAAAAAATCGAAAAACAGTAGTACCTTTAGTGGGTGTTCGAGAAACATTACGTGAGCTATTAACTCAAGATTATAAGACTATACTTCTAACCAATACAAGTCGTAGTGTTATCAATAAAGCTATAGAAAAAATACCAGAAATCGAGGAATTCGATTTAGTATTAACACGTGATGATGTAAAAATACTCAAACCAAATAAAGCTGGAATAATAAAGGCTCTTGAAATGCTTAATCTAAAAGCTGATGAAGTTATTACAATCGGGGACCAAGCAAGTGATATTATTGCGGGAAACAGAGCTGGCTTGCTAACTGTAGCTGTCAGTGAGAAAGTTATGAAATTCACTAAACCACACATAAAAGCTCACAATCCTGATTTCTTTATCAATGATATCCGTGAGCTAAAAAACATCCTTATGTTCCTAAGAGATTGCATCATTGACGATATAAGAACAACAATTGACCTAACCGAAAAACCACTGCAAGAATACGTTCTTGATAAAAGCATTGTTTGTAGTACTAATCCTTAGTTTTGATTGTTCTGTCTATATTTGAAAAAATAGTTTCTTTTTTAGGCCATACATCGGTTAATTGTGCAACGCCAAAAATATGAGAACAGATGCCACGATGCTTAAAAAATGGGCAATTGCATTCATATAATCCTTCTGTATATCTAACCCAATATTTTCCATATTTCTTACTTATTACAACATATTTGAACCAAGCCCATCCATCTCTGTCGGAGTATTTTTCACCTTCTAAAAATTGGATGCGTTTTGAATGTCGAAGATAATTAGAGCTAATTTTAAATTTATTAGCAACAAGACGATCCTTCTTAATCCATTCAATTACCCAATCAGGTATTGGCATTGGTATCACTTATCTAATGTTATTATATTTAGAAGTAGCTCTCGTAATTTTAACATAAGAGGACGATAATCATCATTTAATTTATAGAATTTCCATTGACCTGATTTTGTATAATTAACTATATTAGCTTTTCTTAAATCTCTTAAATGATGTGAAATTAGTGTTTGATGTATTTTGAATGCATGCTCAAATTCACAATTACAAGCCCATTCATGTTCTAATAGAATGAGCACTATATTAAGACGAATTGGATTAGCAATAGTTTTTAGAAAATATGCTATTTTATCTGATTCATTGTACCCTGGTATCTTAGTAGTTCTATTTTCCCATTCATCTAAATTGCAGCATAATTTGTTTAATTCTGATACATCTATCAGCTTCTCCACTCGCTCTTTAGCAATTTCTCTATCACTTTTATTTGACATCATTTAAACCTCTTACAATTCTATTATATTATATTTTAAATTGATTGTTGTTAAATTTTGTTTTTAAATTAAAGGTAAATAGTATATGAAGAAAAATTCATATAACAAGCTTTTTATTCCATTATTAAAAAATTAAGTGTTGATTTATAGGAGCAACAGTATATATGGATAATGAGCAATTAGAGGTTAAAAGCGAATTTCCCATAAATGTAGAAGCTGAACCAGAGATAGTAGAACCTAGAGTAATTGAAGAGAAAAAATTAGGAATTTTTGAAAAATTTCTAGCTTTATGGGTAGCTATCTGCATGGCAATAGGAATCTTACTTTCTCAATTTGTACCCATCATTGGTGAAACTTTGAATAGTTGGACTGTTTATGATATTAATATTCCAATTGGTATCTGTTTATTTTTGATGATGTATCCGGCACTATTAAATTTACAATTTAAAGAAGTGAAAAAATTGGGCAAAAATCCATTGCCAATAATTCTTACATTATTTTCAAATTGGATTATTGCTCCTGCAGTAGCAGCTGGATTAAGTTATTTAATTTTAAGAAATTATGATCAACAATTAATAGTTGCAGTAATTTTATTGGGATCCAGCCCTTGTACAGCTATGGTCTTAGTTTGGGGATCAATAGCTAAAGGTAATCAAGAACAGAATGTGATAAACACTAGCATTAACACAATTACACTTATCTTTCTCTATGTTCCAATTGTTAAGTTATTAACTGGAATACAAAATATTGAAATCCCTTGGCTTTGGTTATTAATTTCAGTTTCTATTTTTATTGGTGTGCCATTAATATTAGGTATTGCTAGTAAACAAATACTAACTCGAGTAAAAGGGAAAGAATGGTTTGATACTAAATATCGACCAGTTGTAAGTAAGATATCTATGGTAGCACTATTATTTACCCTAATAGTATTATTCGCAATAAATGGTCAAACAATGATAGCAAATCCCATTGAATTACTACTTGTATCAGCACCATTATTAATAGGATTCATCATTGTTGTTGGATTTAATATTTTAGTTACAAAAATATTCAAATTAAAATACAAAGAAGCAATAATCACAACCATAATTGGCAGTTCAAGTCATTTTGAAATAGCAATTGCAACTGCGATAGGAGTGTACGGTGTGGGCTCGTTAGCAGCACTTGGAACAACTATGGGATTATTTTGGGAAGTGCCAATAATGTTAGGATTAGTGTATTTGGGAAAATTCTTGAAGAAGAAAGGATTTTGGAAATCCAACGAAGATGAAATAACAAACCAACAAATAGCAGTAACAAGTGGTACAAATGACTGATATAAAGAAGACTGTTAAAGAAAAATATGCTCAGGTAATTGAGAAATCAAAGGAAACAAAAGATGCATCGTGTTGTACAGAAGGAGCTATTTTGAAGCAAAGCTGTCCTGAACAAGGATTATTTGCTGGAGAATTAATAGCACCTAGTCTAGGTTGTATTTATGATCTTCCAGGGAAAGCTCAATTGAAGGAAGGTGATATCGTAGTTGATTTGGGAAGTGGTTCAGGGTATGATATCATTAGAGCCGCAAAATTAGTAGGTAAAGAAGGCAAAGCTATTGGAATTGATATGACGCCTGAAATGGTTGCTCAAGCGAAAGAAAATATCGCAAAATTATCAATACTTAATGCAGAAATAAAGCAAGGCGAAATTGAGAATATACCATTAGAAAATAATTTTGCAGATGTAGTAATCTCTAATTGTGTAATCAATCTCTCACCTAATAAGCAAGAAGTGTTTAACGAAGCATACCGCATTTTGAAACCAAATGGCCGTTTAGTAGATGCTGATAAAATAGCTGAGGAAGAATTACCAGAAAGCCTTAGAAATCAACCTGAATTATGGTGTGGATGCATTAGTGGAGCATTAACTAAAGAAGGTTATACCCAATTAATGGAAAAAGCAGGTTTTAAAGAGATTAATATAGAGATTTTTGACAAATCGAAATTCAATTGGGAAGGAAAAGAATATACTTTACTTAATGGTTTAATTTGTGGAACTAAAAAATAAATTCGACAAACCTTCCTCTTTCTTTTAATTCGTTTTTTACTAGCTACAAACACTGCTGTTTTACTAGTTTACTAAAAATTAATTAAGGATATAACTTAACACCTCTAGAGTTATCTCAGAGAAAAATTGGTGTATGTTATGACTATAGAGGAAATGTTCATTTTACCTCAAGAAACACTTGATATAATTGATAATTTCATTGAAGAGAATAGACAAAAAGCAAAATATTTTCATGAAGAAAGAGAGAGCGAAGTACTATTTGTCCCAATTGAAGATGGTGAATTGCGTGTCTTTCACCATAAACCAAAGAATCAAACAACAAAACGTCCAATAGTCTTCTTTCCAGGGTTCGGTAATCCACCTTTGGTTTGGCAAGATTTTGGACTACCTATACATAATAAAGGTGAATATTATGTTATAGAAACTCGAGAGAAAAAATCAAGCAAACTTAAAAAAAGTCGCAAAATTAAATTCTCTATTGATCAAATGGCAAAAGATGTAGGAGAGGTTCTAAAATATCTTAAATTAGAAGGCACTGATTACATTCTCATGAGTGCTAGTTTTTGTGGGGGGGTGCTATTACAAGGATTAGTGAAAAAATACTATAATCCTGGTACAGTAGTAGCATTAGATCCTTTTCCAAAATTTATTCATCACAAATTTATTGTAAGGATATTCTTTGGACTCACACCTGGTTTTGTACTTGATGTTATTAAAGTAATTCAAGCTAAAATTGTTTTACTCACTATGAAAAATAAAGCACAAAAAGAAAGGAATATTGCTACTGTTAAGGCAGGTGTAGGATGGAAATGGAGAAGAGCATTACTACATAATCTCAATTTTGATATTTATCCAAATCTAAGAGAAATAACAAATGAAGTTTATCTTTTTCATGGACCAAAAGATAGATACCATCCCAGGGAAATTTACTATAATATTACTAAAGCAATACCAAAAGGACGTTTCTTTTTTATGGATGCTAAGGAAGAAAAGCGAGAGCTTCTTGCAGGGGCTATTGTTAAAGAATTTGCTTTTATAACTCAAATAGAGAAATTACCTGAATTTTTCAAGCAGTTTGAGATAAAAATCGATAAATAATTATGAGAAAGAATTAGTTAAATGGTGTGTAACATAAATGGATGAACACGGTGGAATGACAGAAGAACAAGAAAAAATTGTTCAGAGATTAATAGAAGCAAATAACCAAAAGGTACCCTTCTTTTATGAAGAGGGGGTATGTGAAGAATCATTTATCCCTATAGATGATGGGGAACTTCGAATATTTCACCACAAACCAAAACAACCATTATCAAAACGACCAATTTTATTTGTACCTGGTTTTGGAACTTCACCCTGGTCTTGGAGACATTTTAGTGTACCAATGTATGAAAAAGGAGAATATTATTTCCTTGAGACAAGAGAAAAAAGCAGTAGTAAAATAAATAATCGTAGAAAAGCAAAAATGTCAATCGATCAAACAGCGAAGGATATTGGTCAAGTAATCAAATATCTAGGATTAGACAAGAAGGATTTTGTATTATTTGGTGCGAGCTACTGTGGTGGGATAATATTACATGGATTAGCCAAGAAGTATTTCACCGCTCTAACAGTCGCATTATATGATCCCTTGAAATCATGGAAAAAACATCGAAAATATGTTTATTTTATTGCTCCAATGCCACCATTCATTTTGAATGTTTTCAAGAAGATAATTGTAAAGTTCTTTTTAATTGGATTCAAGAATGAAACACAAAGACAACGAATATATGATTATATTCAACATGCAGACGCTTGGAAATGGCGAAAAGCGGGGATACAAAATTTCAGATACGATGTCACTCACGAATTAAAACAGATAGAAGAAGAAACGTTAGTTTTTCATGGACCATTTGATAAATTCCACCCAGGAGAACATTATTTACAAATAGCTAGGGAAATACCTCATGGAAGATACATTTATCTTAAAACAGCTGAAGAACACAGAGAATTACTAGCAGGAATTATTGCATTAGAAATGGGAAAAATAACTGCTAAAGAACAATTACCTGATATATTCATGAAATTTGAATTATAATAAATAAAAAATGAAAAGATAATGCTAGAATGAAACTAGCATTATTGATTTCTAATTTATTCTTTTTGTGAACCGGTAATTTGGAATTTTGGTAATTTGAATGCTGGGACACGAGGTTGGGTATCACGAATTTCGCTGTATTTACCAATCATATCAATGTTTTTTAAGAAACTTAAAGCAGAGTCGGTATAACGAAGGGTTCTGAGTGGGAATTGTATTTCACCATCTTTGATATACCAAGCACCATCTCGAGTAAGACCAGTTAAAACAGCTTTGGTTGGATCAACAGCATTTTGATAGTGGAAATGAGTGACAAGAATGCCATTCTTAGTTTCAGCAATCATCTCGTCAACAGTTGCATCACCTTCACTAATTAGTAAATGTCCTGGGAAGGGTACTGATCGACCTCTAAATTTGGCATTATGACCAGTAGTTTCAACACCATCTTTACCAGCTGTTTTAGTGTCATAAGCAAGATTGGTGGCAACACCATTTTTAACTAAATCTAGTTTTTGTTTAGGCATGCCTTCATCATCGAAAAAGGTACGATATGTTAATCGCTTATCATAAGCATCATCCCAAAGATTGAGTTTTTCAGAGAAAATTTTCTCGCCAATTTTATCTCTAAGAAAACTGATATAGTCTTGGTACATTTGAGCATTGAAACCATAGAAAACCATAAAGAAAATCAATCCACCAACAGCCGCTGGTTCAAGAACTACTTCATATTCACCTGGTTCAATATATTGCATACCAAATCCTTTAGCAGCTTTCTCAGCAGCAATAGTAGCAACTTTTTCAACATGTAGTTTAGTGAAATCAATATTATTATCGGAAGACCAACCAGCAGCTTGCTCCCTACCATCTTCAGCTAAAGCAGTAAGACCAATATTGCTATAGGAGAATGCGGAATAAGCTTCGACACCGAGTGAATTGAGAACAACAGATTCACCTATACCATGAGATATTGCTCCAGCAACAGCATTGATTCGTTTATCAACTTCATGGGCTGTATTAATAGCAGTAATAGCAAAATCAGCTCGTTTTTCAGGGTCAACAGCAACAGTGTTCTTGGAAATAAGTTCAGATAGAGGAATCGGAGCTAATTTCCGAGGTTCAGGGAGGGATTTGAAATCAGTATCCTCAGGAGAGATTTTAGCAATTTTAACAGCATCAGCAACAGCTTTAGCAATAGACTCATTGTCAAAAACTTCAACATCAGTAGAACCTTTCTTCTTACCAATATAGACAATAGTCATAACTGTAGCATGACGTTCAGCAACGTTTTGATCAATAACGCTATTCGCTAAGCGAGTGAGGGCATTATTATTAAGTTCAATATGAACCTCAGCTTGAGTAGCACCTAGCTTTTCAGCTTCTTTAAGAGCAAAATGACCTTTTTCAAGTAATAATTCTTTATTGAACTCCATCAGTAGAAGTAACCTCCTTAACAACACCTACTCGAACATTATTGAAACGAGCGGTTCCGCAACCATGACCAACATACATAACTTGACCAGGTTGGCCCTTACCGCAGTTAGGCGTACCTAACAATTTCCAATCATCCTTCGAATGGGCATCCATAGAACCCCAGAATTCTGGAGTAATACCTGTGTAGGTAGCATTTCGTATGATTCCCACTATCTCACCATCTATTATTTCCCAAGCGATTTCTGTGCCAAATTGGAAGTTTAACCTTTTATCATCAATGCTCCAACTTCTATTTGTAGACATGAGAATTCCTTTTTTAGTTTCAGCTATTACTTCATCACGAGACCAATCACCAGGTTCTAAATTGATGTTTACCATTCTTACTAGTGGTAATTTTTGTGGGCTATCAGCTCTCATTCCAGCAGAACTTTCTTTTAAGCCAATTATAGCAGCTGTTTCGCGTGAGCTTTGATAACCAACAAAAAGACCTTCTTTTACAAGAGGTGTTCTTTTTGCTTTAACTCCTTCATCATCATATCCAAAGGTTCCTAGTCCACCGGTCAATGTACAATCAGCAGTCATATTGACATATTTACTTCCATATTGTAATTTTCCTAACAAATTAGGAGTCATGAAACTTGTTCCAGCATAGGCTGCTTCTGTTCCTAACACTCTATCAAGTTCCGTAGGATGTCCACATGATTCATGTATTTGTAGCATCAATTGATGACCATCAATTAACAAAGTTGTTTTTTCTGTTGGACATGATTTTGCTTGTGTAAGATCAATAGCTTCTTTAGCTGTTTTTTCCACATTATCTAATAAATTCAATTCTTCAAAATGTTCATAGCCTTTAGTTGAGAAGTCACCCCTAAAGGATCCTGGAAATGATCGTCTCTGTGGTTGAGAGCCAGGTGTAATTGCTGTAGCAGAAAATCCACCACCACAAAAAGTAATCAGTTGTGTTATATAAGACCCTTCCGAACTGGCGAAGATTTTATCCTCTTGATGTCCTCTGAAATCCACTTGTGTTAATTTTATAACTTCAGGATCAAATTCACTAAGTCTTTTATCAACTTCCATCATTATTTCTAGTTTGTCCTCTGTAGAAACTTTAAACGGATCTTTTTTGATTGTTGTTTTATAGTCATCTTCTACGACATCAACATCGACAAACTTTATCGGATTCTTCCGTGTTGAACCGGAAGCTTTTGCTATTCTTACAGCAAGTTTTGCCACTCGCTTTATTTCATCAGGAGTTATTTCATACGATCCCGCAAACCCCAGACCACCATTTGCGATAGTCCTTATCCCGAACCCTTTTTCGGTTGAGAGGTTTAGCGCATCTATATTTCCTTTTTTAACAGAGATATCTTCATCTTTTATTGTTACGATTCTGATATCTGCATATGTGGCTCCTTCTTTGCTGCAAGTCTCAAGAGCTAGTTCTGTGAGATCGCGCATAGTAATTTTGCACCAAGATTTTATTTCTTTCTGAATTTATTATTCTTTCTGATAGTCTTAAACGTTCAACCAAATTTTAATGTCGTCGTTTATAAAGCTATTTTTGTTCAGAACGTCTCAAAGAAAGCGCGTGTAAAAGGTGATTTAGTGACATCTCCTCTTCCAAGATCAAACATCCTACTTAAACCATCGCTATTTGCCATTAGTACTAAAGCTAGCTCTTCTGAGGGAATTTTAAGATACAATGATGAGAAAGATTCAGGCCAATAACCGTAATGCCAGATAATTTTTCCTTTAATATCAGGCACTGTTTGCACAAAAAAACCCAATCCATAGGGCAATATTTTACCACTTTTTGTCTTTGGGTTGGTAAAAGCCATTTCTTTTGTTTTTTCTGAAATCAATTGATTAGTATCTAATGCTTTATCAAATTTCAAATAATCCAGAACTGTTGATACTATCCCTGCTGCTGAACTCACATCTCCATCAGGGTACTCACTTCTAATCCAATTGATTTTTCTGTCTTTTTTATTTTGTTTAATTTTATATGGTTTAGCTAATCGGTTTAATATTTCTGGTTTCGAAGTATCATCCTGCTTTGGCAAAGTATCTCTCATATCTAAAGCTTCAATAATATTCTTTCTTAGAAATCCAATGAATTTCTCTTCAACCACATTATCTACAGCAATTCCTAAGAAACCGAATAACGCGCCATTATATTTGTACTCTTCACCTGGATCACCGGTTATCGTTTGCTGTAAATGGTGTCGAATGGTGATGTTTTGATCTTCGAAATTATACCCTTCCATCAGAAATGAATAGTTTTTAATTTCGCCTTCATCTACAAATGTTGCAGTTTCTAAATGAGCTTTATTTTTTCTACAAAATTCGAGATAATTAGGAAGGTATGTGGCAATACTGGCATCTAAATCAATTAACCCTTGTTCAACTAATTGTAATATTATTACTGATGCTATTGGTTTAGTTAAGGAAGCAATTCTGTATGGTGTTCCTGATGTAGCCTTGATTTTATTTTCAATATCAGCATACCCAAATCCTTTGGCATAAATGAGTTCATTCTGATATGAAATTGCAATTGACATCCCGGGGATTTTGTATTTATTTTTTAAGTTAACAATCTTTTCTTCAAAAAAATCAAGTATTAATTCAAAATCTTTCATACCAAATAATCCCTCAATTACTCGAGAAGATGTTTTGTTTTACTTTTTCCTTGCGTTATTTTAACGTTTAGAAAAGAAGGGATTATTAATTTTAGTGCTGTTTTTTCGTTTAAAATATGTAAGTCAATAATTTTCACCCGATAAAAACAGTGTTTAAACCTATTCTAAACGTTCTCTAAACCATTGTTCGAGATTATTAAAAATAAAGCGCATTCATTACTATTCCTAGAACAAAAGATTGTATGAATCACCAGGTAAATAAGCATAATAATATCCCCTCGAAGGACTGTTTACCTTGGTGGATTCATCTGAGTTCCGAAAATAAATGGAGGAAAAAATATTATGGATAAAAAAATACTCATTGGGCTTTCACTTATTAGCCTTTTTCTAATGAGTGCAGGGTCCCTATTTGTTTCATCCGAAACACAAGGTATTACAGTCAATGAAAATGCTGGTATCGTTACGGTAACAAATGATCATATGACTGTTAAAATTGTGCCAGATCAAGCTCATGTGATGTGGTGGTATGGCAATCATTCAGACAATGATGAAATGTATAAACTTCAATTAGTGAAGATTCAAGAATTCCAGGGTGATGATGAAGTTCTTGATAATCAAACAGAACTAATCGGCATACCAGTTAACCTTATTATGGAAACCTGGACTTATCAAATAACCGAATTAACTGATGAAGTAATGATCAATTTAACGATGGTTAAAGGTGACTTGGAAATGGATCTAATTATGCACATCTATAATGTCGATACACCAATAGATGGCACAGATCAAGTAGCTGAAGCTTTTACTGAAGTTAAATTTGATATTGTCATTAAAAACTGGGATTTTGATCCTTTAGCTAAAGGAGTTGCCATCCAAACCTACCTTACTGAGGTTCAACACCGTCATAGAGTTCAAGTTAGAAATGGTACTTTAGCTGAAAATGGTGAAAATTGTACAACAATGCAATTTGAAAGCGAAGAGTTGAATGAAGTTGTAGCTTATGCTGAATGGTCTAATTTTGCCACTGTTTATAATTCAACAGATGATGTAGTCGATACTGTAGAAGTAGGACAAGCTTACTTTGATGCTTTAGCTGATCCCCCTGAAACCATTCCTGGATTTGCTGAAGGATTAGGTCATTTATGGATCACCTATCCAAATTATGGAGATGGTTATAAGTTAGTACACGATCCATCTATTGGCATAAATGAAGAAGCTTTTACTTCTGAGTTACCACTCTACCTATTTCCATTAATTGGTGGTTTAGTAGCGGTAGCAGCTATGACTATCATTATTAAACGTCGAAAATAATTTTCCAATCGTTTTGAGTTGAAAAATTAATTTCAACTCATTTTTCTCATTTTTTTATTCAATCAATTTGTTTTTAGTCACAATTTTTACTATCTGTGGTAAAATTCTTAATATCTCTTGTCTATTGCACAGTTATTAGTTATTGGTGATTGATTTTATGACAAAACAAATTATGAATGACCTTAAAGAGCTCTCGCAAATTATTGGTGTGCCTTCTCGAGAATTCCGAGTAGTTAAGGCAATAAAAGAGAAAATTGAATCTTTAGTTGATGAATTAAAAATTGACAAATTAGGGAATTTGATTGTTACTATTAAAGGAACTAAGAAAGATGGCCCGGTTTTAATGCTTGATGCTCATACTGATGAAATTGGTATTATGATTCGCCATATTTCTGATGATGGTTTTCTATATTTTGCTAAACTTGGAGGTTTTGTTGATTTAATATTTCCAGGACAGACTGTTATTCTTGTGCCAGATGATGAAACGAAGAAACCAATTTATGGTATTATTGGTATTAAACCACCACATATGATTGCTAGCCCTTCCGAAGTGAAGGTGCCTTCAGCTGATGATCTTGCTATTGATATTGGTGCTGCATCCTTAGAAGATGTTAAAAAATTAGGTATCGATATTGGCACTACTGGAACATTGGTAGGTGAATTTAGAGAACAGCCAAATGGCCGTGTTATTGGTAAAGCATTTGATGACCGAACGGGTTGTGTTGTTCTTATTGAAACCATTAGAAGACTATCGAAAGACCGTCCTGAAGGAACAGTTGTTTTCAATTTTGCCTCTGCAGAAGAAGTTGGTGGTCGTGGAGCAACAACAGCTGCTTTTGCTATTCAACCAGATATGGCAATAGCAATTGAAAATACAACTGCTGGAGACACTCCCGGTGTATCAAGTCAAGATTGCCCAGCTAAATTGGATCAAGGTCCTGCAATCACAGTAGCTGATCGCTCTCTAATTGTTGATACTAAGATTCTAGATAAATTAAGAGCTTTAGCTAGCGAATTGAAAATACCCTGGCAATATAAGAAACCTGTTTATGGCGGAACAGATGCTGGTAGAATAGCTATCACTCGAGAAGGTATTCCCTCCGCTGTTGTTTCAGTTCCTTGCAGGTATATTCATAGTCCTATCAGCCTTTTAGTGCTAAAAGATATTGAACGAACTTGTGATTTAATTGAAGCGTTTTGTAAAAGCTTTCATGAATTAATCTGAAGCTTAAGCTTCAGTTTTTCTTTCTTTCCTATGTTTATTTTGCTAATGATAATTATTATAAGGATAACATAAACATCGTTCTTTATTACAAATAAAAAAAATCGGAGTAATGATATATGCCAACAACAGATTTAAGACCATTTTTCAATCCTAAAAGTTTAGTTCTTGTAGGTGCCTCGGAAACACCTGGCTCAATTGGTGGAATGCTAGCAAAACATCTTCTTGAAGGCAAATTTGAAGGGAACTTGTACTTCACAAATCTTAAGCGTGAAGCTGTTTTTAATCATAAATGCTATCCTAATTTAGACGCTCTCCCTGAAGATCCTGAACTAGCAGTAATCGCCATACCAGCTCGCTTTGTTCCTAGTGAATTAGAAAATTGTGCAAAAAGAAATATTCATCATGCTATTGTTCTTAGTGGTGGTTTTTCTGAAGTTGGTAACAAGGACCTCGAAGATGAATTAATCAGAGTTGCTAAGGAGCATGATATTAGAATCATTGGTCCAAACTGTGCTGGGATCGCATCTACTCACACGAAGATGATCGCTGCTATGGAGAATACTTACATCCCCGGTGGATTATCAATAATCTCTCAAAGTGGTGCTTTAGCAGGTTCAATGATGCTTAGAGCTACTTCTGAAGGGCTTGGAATAGATAAATGGATTTCTTTCGGAAATGCTTGTGATGTTGAAGAAGCAGAATTGTTAAATTACTTAGCAAATGAAAAAGATTCTCCAACAAAAGTTGTTTTCATGTATCTAGAAGGAGCAACAAAAGGCAGAAAACTCATTGAGGAATTAAAAGAAGCAACTGCTCTTAAACCAGTTATCTTTCTCAAAGGTGGACGATCAGCAATCGGTAATAAAGCTGCAATGACCCATACAGCGTCTCTTGGTGGAGACCCCAAAATCTATCAATCAATAGCAAAACAAACAGGTGCTATATGGGTTGAATCCTTAGATGAAGCATTTGATACCTATGCAGCATTAGCGCCTTATTCAGATAGAGGTGGGAAAAGAGTAGCAATAGTAACAAATTCAGGTGGACCGGGAGTTCTAATCTCCGATAATCTTGATTTTATGGGATTGGAATTAAACCAACCATCAGATAAACTGCGAGCTGAATTAGCAGATTTGCCAAGTGCTTGCCCACGAGAAAATCCTTTTGATTTGCTTGGCGATGCTAACCCAGATAGATATGAATTAGCATTACGTGCTTTAGCACATTCTGGCGAATTTGATACCATTATTGTTGTAATGGTTCCTCCTGGTGATGCTGATGTTAATGGCGTTGCTCAAACAGTCGTTAATATTTCACAAGAAGATCATAAGTCTGCTTTTATTGCTTGCTTCTTAGCAGGAAAGAAAGTAGAAAATGCAGTGAATATTCTTAGAGAAAATGACATTCCAGTTTTCCCCACCCCAAAAAGAGCTGCTTGGGGAGCATTTGCATTAATGGAATGGCAAAGATTAAAGAAAAGAAAATAAGAAGATAATTCCTCCTATTTATTCCACAGTTGTAATGATCATTTGAGCTAATGAGCGAATATATGAATAGAAGGTATCACTGGCAGACTTGCCAATGTATTTTTCGTTTAATTCACCAAAGAATTCTAATGCTTTTATCTCTTTTTTATTTAGAAGATTAAAAGTTGCTTTTCTGATAAATTCTTCTAATGTCTGTGGATCTTTGTACCTTTTTAGGGAATAATAATCAGTTAATGCTACTCTAACCTCATTTAAATCATCCTTCCCTTTGCTGAATTTTGCAAAATCAAAATTGAAAATATTTTTCAAAGTTGCTAATGGTATAGCACACGACCCATAAGAAACATACCAATCATCAGTCTTTTCATCGAATTTTACTATTCGTTTATCTTTAAATATAGTAAACTTACTGCTAAGAGTTGCTCTGATTATTTGATTGAAAATAGGAACTATTTCTTCAACAATAGCTCTTCGAATAACAGATTTTTGATCGCGATTTTTCTTAAATTCAGTTTTTAAATTCTGATTGATTTTCTTTTCTAGGATTGTTGAACCATTTAGTGAATCAGTTGCCTTTTTCATAATTCCGTCCCAGAAAATATCAGCAGCAATTTTATCAATATAGGCAGAATCAGCAACCCATAATGATGCATAGATAATCATTAATTCTTGAAAATCACCACTTGGAATAATAGTATTTAATGAAACTGGAAGTTCTTTCAGGCCATTGGATTGTAAATTATCTGGGTGGTAATTAAATTCATTATAAAGTGATTTAGGAAGGTCATTTAACATTTGATTTAGGTCTTTACTACCAGTAAAGAATTTACGCATAAAACCTCCACCTGAGACAACATTAGTTAACCATCTACTGTTATCTCGTAATTGTTTGATTATTTTACCAAATTTTACTTTCCCACTTGTTCCACCAGCAGAAACTTTAGATTGTTTTTCATGATCAGCAATTGCTTTTTTAATCAATTTTTGACGAGCTTCTAAAAGTGGTACTGTATATTTTGCCCATAGCGCTTGAATTACAAGAGGATTTTTTAGGAGAGTCTCAACTTGACCTTCTAATTTTAATGATGATATTTTTACTTCCATATCTTTAAGTTCAGCTTTTGTTATTTTCGCTTGTTTCTTTTCTTTCACAGGTTTCAAGAAACCTTGTTCATAGGCAATTTTAGCATACTCCAAAGGTGTTGGAAAGGTTTGTTTGAATTTAGTGTGCTTAGCAATAAATTTCACATTATTTTCAGAGAATAAATCTCGACCATTTGGTCTTTTCACTATTTTATCTATCATTTGATATAAGATATAGAAATTCTGCAATCTTGATGTTATATCTTCTATTATCCTAGTCATTTCTATAGGGGGATTAGGTATTTTTTCTGTTCCAAATATTGTTTGGAATATTTTAGCTAATGTTAACTCTAATGCTTCCCTAAATGATGTGAAGAAGTATGCTAGATTCTCAAAAGTTTCAAATCGTTCTATAGATGGTTTTGCTTTTGAGATTCTTCTTAAAATTGATTTTTTAGTATCGGGGAGTATTTTGAAATCTAATAATTGTTCTAAATCTTGGATACTATCCTTTACAATATCTTCCGCACCACCTTTCTTACCGAGAGCTGTTTTCTCCAAACTTTCAGCTATCAAACGGTATACTATATCTGGAACATCTCGAAATTGATATGGTTGAATAACATTTTGTAAGAAATAGAGAATCATTACATCTTGTGTTGATGATGAATTATCTGTTGTAAGTGTCGTTTGTATTTGGCCTATTAAATTAAATAATATTACAGCTTCATCAAGTGATGTTTTGTATCTTTCTAATAATTTCTCTGATTCAATATTTAAAATCGCATTTGTTTTGGAAAGATTTGGATCAGCTAGGATAATAAAGGGGTGATCTTTCTTTAACGAATTAATGAATTCAGTATTAGTTTTTTCTAAAATCTCTGCGCGATTTTTCATCACATTACTAGGATTATATTTTGAGATGATGTTTTGAAGAATAGTTATTGTTTTTGAACTCATCCATTCCTTTTCAGCTAATTCTACTTTTAATATTGTTTGCATAGTATTATTAACAATATTATTCAATTCATCCAAATTAAAAGTGCTCTCTTTTGACATTGCTATGAATTTCAAAGGATATTTTTGGAATAATTTCTTGTATAGATCTTTATTAGTGGTTGATATTAACTCATTAGCTACTTTCTCTAAATCATTTGATTTAGCTACAAGGATTTTTTCGAATAGATAGCTTTCATTAATTATTTCTACTGCAGGGATTTCAAACTGCTCTCTATTCAACAATGCTTTTGAAGAATCTTTTAATTGAGTATAAATTTTAGTTATTTCATTAACAATTTCTTTTCTTGCAATGCTTGCTTTTTTATTCAAAAAGTAAGAAACAATCTTTGTTAACTCTACTAATGGATCACTCATACTCGAAAACTCTAACGGAAATAAAGCATCAGTTTTAACGCCTTGCAAATAGAAATATCTGGCGATTTCAGATTCGACCTCAGATTGAGATAAAGTTGATAATTTCTTTGTTGAGTAACTTCGAGACCAACTTTCAAATTCATCTTGATTTTGCCACAATTCATCTAATATTGTGCTTATTTTAGGTTTAATTGTTTTAACAAATTGTTTTAATTTATCAGACGATTTTTTACTAATCTGATTAGCAACTTGAATAACTGTATCATATACATCTTCAATAACAGGAACTATACCAATACTAGAGTATTCCTTTTCACATTTTTTCACAATAGCTTGAGCTAGAAGAGTAGCATAATCAATTATGACATCTAATTCTTTGTCTTCGCCTTCAAATCCTCTAACAGCAATTAGGACAATAGGGTTATGCTCACCAACAGGAACAATTTTAGAAGCAAGAACACCATTTTGGAATCGAGAAAAATTAATGGTATTATTTTTTGTGCTTGCTTGAGTTGCTTGATTTCCAGCTAAACCAATCTCTTCTGCAAAATTTGCTAATGCTCCTCCAAGAGCAGAAACTAATGAGGTATCAGTTTGTATATATCCTAGTGAAATAAAGTCAGTATTATCTTCACGTGAAATTATAATCTGTGTATCCAAATTACACACCATCTGTTTAAGGGGTTTAATAATAGCTGGAAATTAGAGAGAAATTTAATTGCTGTAATTTTTTTGGTTTCTAATGTCTTTTTAATGTATTGGATTGTTGTTGTATATGATTTTAAAATTGTTTTGGAAATTATAATTTATCAAATTAAGTATTCTTGTATAAGATTTGTCAATATCAAAGTTCTTTTTAATGAACCTAATTACTATTTATTAACTGTTTAATACAACCAAACAAAAAAAACACTCCAATAAAAATTTCCGTGTGAATACAGCAATGGCTTTAGATATTATCAAAGAGCAAAGGATGATTCGAACATTATTTTTCTCATTAATCGAATCAGCTGAATTATTACAAACAAGTAATGACCTTAGCAAGAAATTCAAAATAAGCATTTCAAGATATATTAGGGAAAGAACGTTATTGTCAGATTTGGACGAAGATAAAATTGCCAACATTACTGAATTATTAGAAATTTTAGGATGGAAAAGCATTAAGATTGATTACAACACAAATGATGATCATGGTACAGTAATATTGGGGAAAAATAGGTTTTTCGTTGATGAAGTTGCTGATATAAAAGGAACATTGCTTGTATTAGAAGCATTTATTGAAGGGATATGTGCCTTTTTAATTGGTAATCCTGTAGATGCAAAAGCAGAATTTTCGTTCTCATCAACCAGTCATTACTTAATCTCCTTCAAGAAGAAAGCTCAATTAGATTTGGGAATGGAAGAACGAGTAACAGCTATTCCAAAATTCGAAAAAGATATCGCTAATATTGAGAACTTGACAATTGAAGGCATGCTATCACCTATCTTTTCTAAAGAAATTCCAGAGGTTATATTATTTGAAGTAGCATGGAAAGTAGTTACTGAATCATTCATTGCTAATCATCCTACTGCAAACGATGATGAAATTAAGCAAATATTACAAAATCCTTCTATGATGAATTTATCTCTTATAATTATGAGATTAACAGAAAGTCATGCTGATGATGAAATTCTAGCTATGGCTGAAATAATTGGCGAATTTTTTGCTAAGATACTTTCCACAAAAGTTTCAGGTTCTTTGATTGAAAGATTACAAGGTACTTTAAGTGATACTAAACTTCCAAACTATCTAATTTATTATGAATGCCGGCTGTTTTGTACTGATAAGAAATTCGTTAATAGATGCCATTTCATTAGAGGAATGTGGATTGGTATCTTGAGTGAAATATTAGGCAGGCAATTACAAATTAAAGAACTATTTCATGCTGGAAAAAGGGATAAATATTGTATGATCGAGCTAATCCCTGAAGAAAGCTAAAATTGAATTATAATTTTAGGTCTTTTCTCATTTTTTCTCTTATCATTCCAACAACATCGTTAAGTGTTAAGTCTGTTTCTTCAGTTATTTCTTTTACATCATCAAATTCTGGTTTAAAATGAGCTATAGAACCATTTTTATCATAGGCTATTTTTCCTCGAACTTTCCAAACCTTATTATTAATTGTAACTTCAAATGTTTGCAATTCCCGCCTAAGCATTATTTTTGAGGAATTGGAGATACGAACTCCAATAGTACTTGTTTGGTTTAAAATTTCAGCTGAGTATTTTTGTACTTCGTCGGGTTTGCAGAGAACTGATATTTTTGTTCCAGGTCTACCCTTCTTCATATAAATTGGTGTTAGATAAACATCCTTAGCTCCCATATCTAATAATCTTTGACTAAGGAACCCAATCGTTTCTCCTGAGCAATCATCAAGGTTTGTTTCAATGATCGAGATTTCTTCTTGTGGGTATTCTTCATCTTCTTTTTGGCCTAACATTAATCTTAAACCATTTGGCATTTTATCGAAAACTTTAGTACCTAACCCAATACCGTATCTATCAATTACTATCATTGGCGATTTGTTTGCTACTACAGTATCGCAAACTAACTGTAGGGAAGCTAAAATAATAGCTCCTGTTGGAGTTAAAAGCTCACTATTAACTGAACCTGGATAAACAGGTAATTTGTAACTTTTGATTATTTCAGCAACTGCAGGGGGAGGTATGGGTAATGTTCCATGGGAAAAAGTAACAGTTCCAAAACCCGTTGCAATAGGCAATATGGTGATGCTTGCATCGAATAGATTCATTTTATCTAAAAGATATGCTGTTCCAAGGATATCTAGAAAGGTATCTAAAGAACCTGCTTCATGTAAATGCACTTTATCAATAGTTTCACCATGAGCTTTAGCTTCTGCTTCAAAAAGAATAGTAATTGCTTTATTGCTAAAATCTTGTGCTTTTGGTGAAAAATCCAATAGTTCAAAAGCTTTAGTAATAATTTCCTTAGCTTGTGGGATATGTAGATGTCTATGAGGTTCTCTTATGGTTATTTGTAAGTTTAATCCTTCAAAGGCATTAACATTTTTTCTATTGATTTTAATATCGATGGTTGCCTCGTTTTTTAGTCCTGCAGCTTCAGGTATTTTATTAGCAAAGGCTTGTATAAGTTCCTCTTTCTTTTTATCAGCAATTTTAAGGTTCTTTTCAGCTGCGTCAAACAAATCTAATAGCGCTGCTAGAAACATATCTCCTGAAGCACCAGTAATTTGGGCATCGATAATTAAATGTTGCATACTTTTATCCTCATGTTGAAACATAATTGATAGGATGTTATTAATTTCTACAAGAAATTTGTTATTATTAAGTTATTTCATTGAAAAATAAAATCACATCAGTTTTGAACTTATAATATTAATTTTAATCAATAGCCTCGAGAATTAATTGTTCAAGAATACGTCTTTTAGTAAAGAATAAATCAGCTGCTTGTTCCCCAATATAGATTTCAACTAATTCACCTAGTGAATTAAAAGCCTTCATGTGTTGTAATCGTAGAACGTCTTTTACCCCATCTCGAATGTATGCTCGCATTGTTTGTGCTTTCTTTTTTCTTGTATTGATCATTGGAAGCAATTGTGAAATATTCAATCTGATTTCTGATTTATCGTCCGAGCTTTTCATACATTGCGCATAACTCATGTTATCAAATAAATTCTGTAGATATTTTTTATCTAAATCAATAGAGTCGATTTTTATGTAGAAATCTTTAGTTCGGGGGTCCATCCGTACTGTCATATCGTCCTTAATAACTTCAAATACTGCGGCAATAGATTCCCTTATCATATTATTGAAAGTTAACGAAACTTCTTGTTCGATAGTATTACGTACAATCGTTTCTTGGTCAATGCGTTCATCCTTAGCAGCAGCTGTTTGCATATTTCTAATTATTTTCTTTTCAAGCGGGAGATTCTTGGAATTCTTTTCTAAAATACCCCAAAGAATTTCTTCTTTTAATCTTTTAACATAGGTGGATTCTCTAACCCACGTAGACGCATAAACTTCCATTAACTTCGTATAATTGCCAAATAATGGATTATCAGCTTCAATTTTATGATTTATAATTGTACTATCTGTTTTATAATCAAATAGCATATGGGGATTACAATTTAGAACTGAGAATTGTTTATCGACTGATTCAGAAGTTATTTTTCTTAAATTCTTCTTACCAAATAAAATTCTTTGGAATGCACTTCCACCAGAAATTAATTGATTTATTGCTTTAAACAATAATTTAGCATTTTTCAGGTCATTAGCGCTTTTCTTTTTATTGGAATTGGAATCTAATTTCTTAATATATTCTTGTAAAGCACTTCTTCTCTTTGTAAAAGCTATTTCTGCAAACAAGGAATAGAGTTTTACTACAATAATTGGCTCCTTAATTAATTCAGAGATTTTGCCTTCGAGATCTTGTTCAGGTATTAAAATTTCTTGTGTTAGAAATTTAGATACTGGTAATTTACTTATGTCAACTTTTACTGTATTTGGATTGAAGTTTTTCTGGACAAACGTAATATGAGAATCTTTTAAGCTCCCCTTCTCTACAAACCATCCTCTTTCATAAGCTATTATTGCTAATTCTTGAATGGATGGTAAAATAGAATCAAATTTCAATGCATCAATTAATATCTTCTCTGCATCTCTCGAAAATAATATTTTTGCACCAGGTTGATCTATCAAAGTATTCAAGATATAGCTTAACGAGTAAATACTTTGTGAGGTTACAACTACCTTTTCTATTGATTCAGTAATAATTTGAGGTGGTTGAGGTCTTTCCTTAGATCCTAAAAATAATTCTAGGATTTTAACAATAGTTGACTCAAGAGCTTCAGAAAATGCTTGTGAAAAATAAGCGATAGCTTCAATATTTTCAAAACTTTGTTGTGATGTTTGAGTAACTTTAATGCGTTTCAGAATGTTCTTTTTAATATCTTCTGGTATTTTTATTGAGGATGATTTTTCAAAAGTTTGTAAATTCCTTTGCAATAGTGTTAAAACTGGGTCTGATTTCTTACTTGATGTAGGGACGAAATCATTTAAGATTGATTTCGTAAGTGCATAAACAATTTTAGGTATAGGTCTGAATTGATACTTTCTCACTAATTTTTGTATAAGATAAGCTTTCATTTGATTTGTTATATTGATAGTTTTTAGTTTTGATATTGTTTGATTGATTTGTCGAAGTACATACCAGAGAGCCATAGCTTCATCATGAGCTGTTTTATATTGCTCGAAAGATTCTTGAGCAAATTGCATTGCTAATTTTTTAAGGTCCTTCAACTCGCTATCAATAAGAACAATAAAAGGGTCTTCTTTTTTGATAACACTAATAAATTTCTCTTGAACCCGTTCTAATATTAATTCGCGATTTTTCAATGCTTCTTCTGGAGTATAAACTGCAGTTACATCTCTTAGAATTGCTGAGATTCTCTTTGATACTCTAGTTGGATCAGTTGAAATATTTGATAATATTGGTTTTATTGCTTTCTCAAAAGAAGTTTGTATCTCATCGATAGTTATTGGATTATTATAGCACGCCAAGAATTTTAATGGACAATTCTGATACAATTTTTGCAAAAGTTCTTTGAATAATTCATCAAGTAATCCTTTCCGGTCTTTTTCAAATGATTTACTATCAATTAGAGAAATTTTTTCGAAGATGATATCAGCATTAATTAAATCAACACTCTCAACATCTTGCTTTCCTCGTCTTGAACGAGAACTGGACATTGCTTGTAATTGATTAACAATTTTAGAAATATCACTTTTAATATCAGTTACTGCTTGTTGAGATTTCTTTTTGAGATAATCCAACACAAAACGCTCTACTAAACTAAAATCAGGTGCTGCTGCAAATTTTAATGGAAATAAAGCATCGGAATAAACCCCTTCTCTATAATAATATTCTATAAATTCATCTTTTATTTGATTAATTTTATTTGGTTGGTAAACAAATGAACGAGAAGTGAATTTTTGCTCAGTACTTAATTCTCCTTGATTTTCCCACATATCATCTAGAAGCGAAGTAGCAAATGCATCCATTCCTGTGATAAAATCCTTTAAGGTATTAGGGGAATCCTTGTACATTTCATTAGCTACAATGGGAATAAATCTAAGTCCCTCTTTCAGGCTAGGTACTTGCCCTTCACCAGTATAGTATTTCTCAAAAGTGGAGATAATCTTCCTGGCTAAATTGGCGCCATAATCAATAAGAAACATTTGTTGATATTGTTCGATATTTTCGAAATCACGTAAAGCAATCATTAACGATGGGCGATGATTGCCTATCTGTAACCATTTAGAGATTAAAATGCCATTTTGAAAGCGAGAGTAGTTGGCTTGAGTGGTATCACTTTCTGAGAGGCCCATTTCAATCGCAAAACTAGCTAATGCACCACCAAGAGCAGAAACTAAAGTTGCATCGTCTTGTACAGTACCTATAGAATAGAAACTTGTACTGTCCTCTTTAGAGATAATAATCTGTGATACCAATTGAATCAACGACCTATTTATACGCCCAGTTATGTTAACTCTTTATTATCTTACGTCTAATTTTGTTATTTCACCATTTGTTAATAATACCTAATTTTGCCTTGTTTTATAAGATTGTGTTATTGACACAAAATGACTATAAAATTCAGTAATCAGCAATTAATTTGAAATAGTTATTAAAGGTGATAAACGCTCTAATTAAAAGAAAGATTTATTGTATTTACAAATCTTATTATGTTAGAATGAACTAGAAAATTATTGATAATGTAATTACTACTTGGTGAATAAGAAATGAAATATGAGTTTGGACGATCTCCTTGTCATTATTTGTCAACAGTTTTAGATAGGTTGGCTGATCTTAATGGATCATTAATCGATCCTCATGAACGAGCATTACTAGCAAGAGCAAATATGCTAGCCTATGAACTGACAGACCATAAAATGTACGCTACAAATGCCAAGAGATTAGGACAGGAAATTTTACGAGATATTTTAACAAAGGAAAGTTACTCCCCAAAAGAAGATGAAATCAAACTTCTTTACCACCTTCACAAAAATGGATCCTTAACTTTAGATGAAGCACAAATTGATAGAATTGTTGAATTACAGGAGGACTGGCGAGACCCAGATGATCGTATTAGTGCTTTATTATTAGCTTACAATATATCAATTGAGAAGAGTGAATTAAAAGAAAAAATCTATGCGTTATTAGGTTCCTTACCAAAAGAAGAAAAATTATGGCCTCATGCCACTGCTTACATCATGTCTGGAAGGGAATTTGAGCTTCCAAGTAACATTATAGAATTGGCAAAAGAAGTATCTGGTAGTGATGAACCAGCAGCCTATCTTGATAAGGTTATTTGGATAAAATCAATGTATGACCCTGATTTTGGTCCCAGAAATTTTGAAGCAAGAAAAAGATTAGCTAATGATATTTACCAATGTGATCAACCTATAGATTTACTTTTTGTTTTAGGCTATATGAGAAATGAGAATGTTTTGGAAAACATTCAAAGAAATGTTGAAGAAGTATCTAATACCTTCAGCTTTGTGCCTAAAATAGACCAACCTATGACTGATATTCGTTGTGGACCAACTGATGATGCAATCATTCTTGGTCGTGGTGGCGGTGTTATAAAGGAAATTGGTTGTCAAGGAACACTATATTTAGGTAGAGTATCAGAAAAAGGCAGTCATGATCTTTATGGCAAAAAAGTTCTTATTGACGCTGCATATCCCCATGTAATATTCATTTCCGGACATAGAGGATCGGGTAAAAGCTACACCTTAGGAGTTATTGCTGAAGAATTAGCGAAAGCTGATCTTGGAGTTGGAATAATATTAGTCGATCCGATAGGAATTTTCTGGGCTTTAAAGAACGAAAATACCGATGTTAATGAGAATTTACTTTTAGAACGATGGGGATTAAAACCTGATTTTGTGAAGAATATAGAGGTTTTTGCACCAATTGGCATATACAAAGAATATGGTGATGAAACTATGGATTCACCTTTTGCATTAAAACCTTCAGATCTACATATAGAAGATTGGTGTAGAACATTCGACATAGATAGATATGAAGTAAGAGGAACAGTTCTTGAAAAGGCAATGCAAATTGTTTCTCGTCATAAGAGTGATTATTCACTTGATGATTTAATTGATACTCTTGATGATCCAGCGATTGTTAATACCTATAGAACTGATTCTATTCAAGCTATCAGATCACGATTAAATGCTGCTAAAGGTTGGGGTATTTTCTCAGGTGTAGGAACACCTCTCTCAAGATTAAGCACTCCTAATAAAATATCAGTTTTAGATATATCAAATCCTAAGATTGGTGATAGCTTACGAGCATTATTAGTTGGAATTATCGCTCGGAAAATCCTTGAAGCAAGAATTCACAGCTCAAGAAGTGAAGCATTTGAAACATCAGGTGAAGAAGATGAAGATAGTGCAATACCCATTACTTGGTTATTAATTGATGAAGCACATGTTTTGGTACCACAGAATAAAAAAACAGCTGCATCCGATCCATTAATAGAATATGCTAAACAAGGTAGAAAACCTGGGTGTGCTTTGGTATTGGTCACTCAACAACCTTCTGCAATGCATAAGGATATTATCAGTCAAATT
>JAEORJ010000387.1 GCA_016840945.1 Candidatus Gerdarchaeota archaeon | reverse complement strand
ATGTAATTATCCTCTTTTCAATCAAAATTCTAAATTGCTCTATGATTATATAATCAGAAATTAATCCTTCTAAATCACTATTCCATTCATTTATCTCTTGCATTTGATTTTGAGAAAATACTAATGAATAGCTAGGATAGGTAAGATTGTTCCAATTAATCCACTTTGCCATGAAATCTTCAATTCTTAATGAAGCATTAGTGAAATTTACATCATTTTCTACAAATATTGTTGCATTATAGAGATAATCAATATAACCAAAATCTTGGATACTATTTCGAATTAAGATATCATCAGCATAAAAAGCAATTGAACGATTAGCATAATCAATTTTAATTTCTAACAAATGATAATCATTACGAATCCAGCTAAATGGTATTATTGTTTCAGTATAGAAAATAGCATTAATCGAATAGTTTGAAGCCATCCCTACTTTAAGGTGTGTTGAATTAGATATTATTATAGCAATAAATCGTACCAAATCATCTTTGAAGAGATCGACTGCTAAACCAAACGATTTGTAGACTGTAGAATTCTCTAAGTAGGTCATATTTGTAGAAACAATCAATTGTTCTGTGCTTCTAACATAATTTACATCATTTAATGGTGTGGAAATTCCTTGGAAGGTGTTATTATAAGGAGAATAAAACTCAATGTAATCATCCATTCTTATTCCAAAATTGGTTTCATTTCCTAGAGTAGGTAACCAATCCCAACCTTCTGAACTTGTTAACCAATATTCATTAAATTGACCACCTGTGTCTTTCAGATAATTCTTAATACTATCAAACGGAGTATCTTCTTTTGTCCAACCATAATTATAATAATCCATTTTTATTGCTGAATTTGTACAATTCATGTCATTCTCAACAGAAATTACAGCATTATAATTTTTTAAGACATAATCTTCATCTAAAGTAGTATTTCTGAGAATTATTCCATCACATTGATAAGCAATCCAATGGTTTTCATAATCAATATCAATTCTTAAGGTATGGAAGGTTCCTATAGACCAATCAAATGGTAACACTGTTGGTTTGGTATAATTTGTGCAATTAGCTGTATAAAATGATCCAACACCTATTATCAAGTGGGTAGTATTAGAAGTCAACCTAGCACGATACCAATTAGGAGAACCATCTGAGATGTCAAGTGAAATACCAAAGGAATGATAATTAGAAACATCACTAATAGGAGCTATTCTAGATTCAGCATATAAATGCGCACTAGAATTGAAAATAATTTCATTTCTAGTTGATGATCTTAAAGCTAAGTAAGAACTTGTGACATTTGATTGCATATAGAGATAGCCATCGGCCCTATAACCACCAATTAAAGTTGTATTTGTAGCTACAGCAGTCCAATTCCACCCTTGGCTACTCATAGTCCAACTTTCAACATCATATATGTCACCTGTATCTTCAACTTTATCGGTTAAAACAAAGACTGGTACATTTAATCCATATATTTTCTTTTCAGCATTAGGTTGTAAGGCTGCCTTTATACGTGTTTCAATAATAGATAACAGAAATTGTTCTTGATTTGTTTGATCTAAATCTGGTTTTTCATTTTCCCAAAGAATGAAGTAGGTTGTCCAATCACCAATTTTTGACAGACTAAAATTAAATGTGAACATATATTCATCAAATGAATTCAGTGAGAAATCTACCTCTTGTAATAAAGTCATGTTTACATTTTCTAGGCTATTATTAAGAAGATCTGCTTTTGATTTATTTGTTACCCAAGCTTCGAATTGATAATCAATAGCAAGTAAATTAGAATTGTTAACTTTAACTGTAAATGCTATTGTCTGATTTTCACCTGTTCGAACATTTGAAAGTCTATTACCATAAGTATCCACTACTGAAAAAACTGTTGTTCCAGGTAATGTTGGTTGGTATTGTAAAATAAAAACAAAAGAAACAAATGCTCCTAGAACTGTAAAAATTGCTATTATTGAGAGTGCTTTTGTTAATGTTGATTCTTTTTTCCAATATTGAATAATTTTCCTGAACAAGTCTTTTCTAAATGGATTAAAGCTAAATGAATCTGTTATGAAGACTCTAAATAATATACCAACAAGAGCCAATAAAAAGTCAGCAGTAAATAATAACCAATTAACTAATTGAAGATTAAAATTGTCTAAATAAACAAGAATAAACCCTAATACTGAGGATAAAATAATAGAGGAAATTAAAGTAATCCCAATTCTTTCAAATATCTTTAGATCATCTTTTTTGGAAAATATTAGAAATGAGAGACAATAACCTGGAAATATCAATAATATGATGAAACCTAGAACTGAAATAAAGAGATTAGATATGAACATTCGCAGTAAACTGAACAATAATGAGAGTATGATAACTAGTAGAAAATCCCAATTTTTAGTTAAGAATGGAACTACTTTTTTTTCTAGGTATTCATTCATCTTATTTACTCTCCTATACAAAACTGTATATCGCTATGAAGCGGTCATAGTAAATCATTGCCAAATTCGGATTTTGATTTATTAATTCCAATTCACTTATCAATAAACCTCTTTTCTCATAGGTGTCAAAAGCATACCTATTTTCCAGAGTCAGCAGATCTATTACAACCAGAGTTCTATTATTATAGGTACTCGGAGGATCTTCAGTGCCTGTTATGTAAAGATAATTAGTTGAATCTATATACCTTATTTTCCAATCATAGCTTACATTATTTTCAACATTATATTGTAAGTACCTACCATGTAAATTAAAATCAAAATAAATTGTAGTTTTTGAATCCGAGTGATTATTTAACCAATTAAAGCCATAATAATTATCTTCATAACTCGAAGCGATATTATAACCGAATTGGTTTGAGGATATTGAGCTAACAGTCATCACAGTACCTAGACCAACAATAGTAATCATTGATGCAGTAGCAAATTTTCTATAACCTATTTTTTTCAGCAAAAATACACCTACTATTGGAAACATTATAGCAATATAAAACAGATTTGAACCAGTTCCCGAGTAAAGAACATAATAGATAATCTGAGCTAAAAATAATCCTATTGCAAAAACAATCCAAATGATCGTGGTATTTTTTGAGTTTTCTTTGATTTTCCTAAGCAGAACTATTACACAAAAGATCATGATAAATGTAGCAAAAATATGGATTAGTATATGAGCAATGAAATAAAATTTCCCCGATAATATTGAAACATAATTAAACTCAAACGTTTCTTCAGCAAGAGGTAAATCACTTTTTCCTAAAAATCTGTTTATAATTGGAGTAAAGACGCTAAAAACTGCAGCCATAATTCCTCCTTCAGAAACCTTGGATATGAAATCATTTAGATAGCCACCTAATAAATCACTCTTTGATGTTATTGCTAATAATCCAAGTAATGCAAATGCTATTACTGAAAGCAATGCTATATTTGGTTTCAAAAAGAAATGATCACTTTGGTTTTTAGTTTTCCATTTTCTGTATGAATAAATTGCTACCGCAAACAAATAAATTATTGTTATAGCGCCAAAAAGAACTATTGCATAAAAAGCAGCTGAATGCCAAATTCCTATTAAATAAACAATCTCTAGTAATCCAAATAGTAGATATTTTATGATATTTTCTTGTTTTAAAATCTTTAACACACAAACTGTGAAGTGTAATACAACAGGTATTCCAAATGCTGCTACGTACCCTATTTGGAAGAATTTGGAGTAAAAATAATAAATAAACAGGTATAGGATTCCAAGAATCGTTTCTTTTGAAAAATCTGAAAAAATCTCCTTTACAAATAAATAAATGCTAATCGGGAAAAGAATTAATCCAAATGGAATTTGAATTATTGTAATCACATCAAGACTGGTTATATTCATTGTGAAAACAAAAAATCCTGTAATTAATGGAAAGAAACTTCCATAAACTGAAAAAATGGAAGTATCAGAATCTGATACTAATGAAGTTATATACGAAACAAAAATCTGCTCATACCTTGTAATGAAAAACCTCTTCATTGCAATTAGAAATATTGATAGAATAAATAACAGAGACCAAGCAATAATCAAGGATAATAATATGTTTTTTTTGGTGAATATTTTTTTGAATGAATCATTAAATTTGTTATCTTCGATTACTAGAGACATTTTTTGCTATAATTCCCCTAATTAATATTATTATTTTGTTTCTTACTTAACCTTGATTAAACGAGATTATATTATCCTTTTAATTTAACTTTTTCTTTAGTGAATTATCATATATCATAAATATTATTATTAGCTAAAAAACTATAAAACTCATTGGTTAGGAAAATGCCTGGTATAAATTTAGTTTTAGGAACATCAATTAATAATGATGTTATTACAGATTTAAAATATGAGAAATATTATGATGTTGAATGCTTATATGAATCAAAAGACCAGGCTAT
>JAEORJ010000386.1 GCA_016840945.1 Candidatus Gerdarchaeota archaeon | reverse complement strand
TAGTGAAAGTAATATTATTTCTTGGAAATTCGTACCCTAATAAAGAACTATTGATTCTAAATGCCCTAATGCCTTCATTTACCATAATTTGATGGTCTTGATGCATATCATCTCGATTAGGCATAAAAACAATGTCTGGTTGCAAATCTTTTCGATACTTCACTAACTCTTCGAGTATCTCCTGTCTTCTTGCTGGAAAAGATCTAACTTCATAATTGTGAACAAAGAGATTTTTTGGTGGAATACCTAATATTTTTGTTGCGCTTTTTACTTCTATTTTTAATGCATCTTGAGGAAAACCTGGTTTTACAGATTTTTGTGCAGTTGAAAAAGCAATATAGTAAACATCATGCCCTTCTTCTATAAATCGAGCAATTGTTCCACCTACACCAAATTCACCATCGTCTGTATGAGGACTTAAAACAATAATTCTCATATTATTCACCATTGTTTATTACCGATTATTCTATCAATGTTAACTATCTTAGAAAACTTAAATTTTGTTCATATTCTTTAAGATTTCAATCATCATTTTTGAAGATCCTCTTAACGTAATCGAGAAAAAGGTTTGATTTTATATTCATTACTTAGAAATTAGTTGTTTATTTTATCATTATTAGTTATAGTTTAGTAGATTTTAATGAGAAATTTAATAATTATTTATAGAAAATTGATGAGAAAAACTTTTTCAATCACAAAATAACTCATTTTTTGTTAAAGGAGAACTTTAAAGGAGTTATGATTTTGATAATTACTAAAAAAAGTATTACTTTTTTAACAGTATATTTCTGTTTAGGGATTTTATTGGTACCAAATAATATACCTATCTCAGCATGTGATATTGAGCCCTTCTTTTCAATCAGCATTTTATCACCAATCAATGGTTATAGCAGTAATCAAAATCCTCTTTTATTTATTTACGAATTGCCTAAGATTGGTATTGGTGTAGACGTATTTGACTTCACCAGTTGGCCTATAATTGTAGACAGAACCTGGGATTATGAGGGACCTTATCCCATCCCCCCATATGAAGATGGAGGATTTGATATTCTCTCTATAAGTTATGTATGGGGATTATATTGGGAACCAGATATTATTTTTGATAGTCAATACTTAACACCTCTAGGTTGGAATTACTATCAATATTCAAATCAAGAAATGGATTGGGTTCTTAATAATTATACACTAACTCAAAATTATGATGATTATCTTTTTTGGAGTAACAAAGCACAAGAAATATTATATGAAGATAACCCAGCAATAGCTCTAATAGACCATCAAGAATTAACTGCAATGGATAATGAATTAACAGGTTTTAATGGGATTTTATGGATAAATGAGTACCAGACAATGGAAAATTGGGTAATTCCAGAGGAAACTGAATTTCATTATGCAATACCATCAACTTTTGATAATTTTCATATTTACAAATATGATGAAGATTATGACTGTCGATGGTTAAGTCAAATCTATACAGGATTGATGAAGCGTAGTGATGAATCAGAAGATAAATTACAATTCCTACCTCATATTGCGTCAAGCATTGAGTCTACTGATGGTATGAACTATACTGTAACACTCAATCCAAATGTGCGATTTGCAGATGGTATACAATTAAATGCATCGGATATCAAATATAGTTATGATTTAGTTTTGACTTATCCTTTTTATGCTAATGACTATCTTCAATTGTCGAACTCTCTCTCTCCTCAATCTATTACCATTATTAATGAATTCGAACTTAAGTTTTCTTTTAATAAACCATATGTTTTTCAAGATAAATTTTTAGCAATTCCAATTCTACCAAAGCACATATGGCAAAACATTGATTATTCACAACAAGAGTCTCAAGCCTTAACTTGGGCTTCTTCTTCACCAGATAAACTAGTTGGAACTGGTCCTTATTATTTAGAGAATTATGTAACAGACACAACTGTTCATTTGAAAAGAAATGACTATTATGATGATTGGACTGGAATTACTCCTTACTTTGAAGATATTTATTTCGATTCTTATGCTAATAAAGAATCAGCTATTTCAGCTTTAGCAAATCAACAAATTGATATGATTGATCCAGATTATGGGCTTTTTTTTGATGAATTACCTGCAAGTAATTGTAAATATGATTTATCAAGTAATTCAAGAGTTGATGAATTTTCTATTAACAATTTACATCCATTTATTGGTACAGGTGAATCATGTCCCATTAGTAGTCCTGAATCTGGAAAGCATGTAAGAAAAGCTATGAGTTATATCTTTCCAAGAGAAAGGGTTGTGAATGACTATCTTGATGGTTTAGCTAAGCCTGCTGTTACTGTTTGCCCTCAAAGTAGTCCATGTTATAATAGCACTTTGCAATTTGATGAGTATTCTATTGAGTTAGCAAAGGCTGAAATGGAACTTGCAGGATTTATTTATCCTACGACAAGTGTTTCCAATATTGGTTTGCTTTATGTTATTGGCATCCTTGGATTGCTAGGTGGTTCTATTAAAACAATTCATAATCTGAAAAAGCAGAACCTTTCAGTTAAATAAATGATAATCCGATTTGGATTATCCCTTTTTTTAATAAGAATTCTTTTTTTTAATTAAAAGAAGATATCCAAAAAAAATTAATTTCGTATTCCTTAAATTTTAGGTTGGACTTTTTCTAAAGCTTGGATAAAAGATTCTTTACTAAAAGCAATCCCTATAACAGGGATATCTACAATTCTCCTTAAGGTATTAGCTGCTACAGGTCCACAAACGATAGCACTGATACCTTCTCTCACAGCTCTTATTCCCATAATAATTTCTTCTTCAATAGTATTTGCTAAATATTCTCTTATACGATGAACCTTGCCATTTATCTTGAATTCACTACCTAATGTATCTAAAACATCTCGAGATGTTATCAAGCCTACATAAATAGCTTCGTTAGTAGTTTTATTTTCCTCTTTTCGAATAAACTGAACGAGTTTTCTGATAGTTGATAACCGAGTATCAGATTCTGTTGAGCTAAGCTTGTAAAGAGTGCTTACGGGAATATCCGCTTTTTCAGCAATTTCCTTTAATGATAAACCAAGTTTTTGGGAGATTTGTTTTAAAATAGTGCTAATTTCATTTTCATCTCCCACAATGGAGAGCAACAATTGTTTCCATAATGCTAATGCTTCATTTCCGGCAGACAATTTTTTTTACTTCCTTAATCGCTAATATCTATTTTAACAACACTATTTAATATTATTAATTATCTGTTTTTCAATAACAAATAACATTTTATTTGATCTATCAATATAACATCGTTTTTTGTTTATAATGAAATATTTTGATTGATATCATCTTTGATTACTGAAGATTAAAAATCTATTAAAGCTATTTCTCTAATTCACTTATAAATAGGTCTAAAAAAAGATCAATAGTTTGTTTCTCATAGGAATCTTCACAATAACCTATACTTAAATTAATTTGTTTGTTATATGAACTAATACCCATACTAAAACTAGGAGCCCAATTTATTGGTGTTACAATATAAGCATCTTCTATATTTATATTACCAAAATATCTTTCTTTTGATTCAATCATACCTACATTAGTTATTATAGGATGCATTTTTCCTTTGCGATATAATCCTTTGTAAATTCTTTTAGCAAAACGTTCGACTGTTACATATCTGAACCTAAATAAATTATTAATCATGAACATTAATCCAAGACCTAAGTGGATATTTTTCTTTTTGTTCATTTGTTGACTAATACTTGTAAGCATATCATCAAAAGTCGCTTTAGGATCATACTTTAAACTAACAAAGGTAGTAGAAACTAAATTAGCTATTGTATTAGCTTTTTTCTCAGGCATAAAATATCTTAAATCTGTTGGAACTGCTATGGTCATTTTCTTATTTTCAATTGGTTTCTTTAGCTTGAATAATGCTCTAAATGAAGCTGTAAGAAACATATCATTTAATGTTGCTCCATTTTGTTTTCCATAGTCTTTAATGCGCTGGAAATTCTCACTGTCAATTTTTCTTAGAGTAAAAGTTTTCTTTTCCTTTCCTCTCCCTATGTATGGAAACGACCAAGTTGGGCTATAACCTTTTTCAAGTATTAATGATTTTATTTTTCTTATAAAACTATAATGTTTCAAAACTTGTTTTAAAGCTCTATTTGTATTTAAATTAGGTTTTACTTCATAATTTGGATTTTCCAATAAATTGTTATAAATGTTGCAGAGAAGTGTCAAGTAATCATAAAATCCTCCTCCATCCATAACACTATGATCGGATTTTATTACCATAATATCTTTTGCTGCTCTAAAAATTCTAATTTTCAAAAGTGAATCTTCACTTGGATTTATTTGATTTAAAATGAATTTTCTAACTTCAACTTCTGGATTATCTACTTTTATCATTTCAAAATAATCTAGTTGGTCTATATCAGATCGTCTAATCCAATAGGATCTTCTTTTTGTTTTGACATATTTGCATCCTAAAACAGGTTCTGCATCCATTGTTAATCGAACTGCTTGTTTCAGTACTTTTTCATTTACAAAACCATTTAGATGAAAAACAAAATTGATTTGTTGATCTGTTCCACTTCTAAGAAAATAATTCAAATTATCATTTGCAGAAGCTTTGATTTTCAAAGGAAGATTGCCATTTGAAATTTCATACAAAGATGAGTCTCCTATTTATAAGTATGAATTGATTGAATGCCAGATATTTGTTATATTTTGAAACTTAAAATAAATAGTTATTCATTTAGGATATTTAGGTAAAAAAATTACTCTTTCAATGCTTTACTTAGAACTATGAATAAATCATCATCTGTTAATGTTATAGGATTATATTTCATACTTGAAGATGTTTGTGCCTTACTTATTATCTCATCGAACATTTCCTCTTTCAATCCAAATTTAGCTAAATTTGGTAAATTCAAAGATTTAATCATAAATTCTATTTGCTTGATCAAATGAATAACTTGTGCTTTTAGAGGTTCAAATTCCATACCACCAAATAATTCACCCAATTGGGCATATTTCAATAAGCTTTCTGGATACGGAACTTGTTGTAGCATCGAATTGATATTCTCACTTAAAACAGGCAACAATAATAACCCACAAATCAAACCATGTGGGATATTAAGCATCCCACCTATTGGTCCAGCTAAACCGTGTACAGCACCAAGTCCTGCATTTGATAAACAAATACCGCTTAACATTGCAGCCATAGCCATATCTTCTCTTGCTTCAATATCATCACCATTTTCATATGCAAAAATCAATGATTTAGAAATTCGTAAAATGCCAATTCTAGCTAATGCATTTGTTATTGGTTGTGATTTATTCGAAGTATATGCTTCAATTAATTGAGTCAATGCATCTAATCCTGTATATGCTGTTATTTCTTTTGGCAAAGAAACCATTAATTCAGGATCAATTATTGCAACTTTAGGAACAAGCAAAGGACTTCTGATACTAGTTTTTAATTTATCTCCTTTTGATAATATGACAGCATTTTTTGTAACTTCACTACCAGTTCCAGCTGTTGTTGGGATTGCTATAAATGGAAGTGATGGTTTATCGATAATCTTTCCCTTTCCTATTACTTCCATATAGTCTTTTACTTTGCCACCATTGGTTAGTAATCCTGCAATAGCTTTTCCAGCATCGATAATACTACCTCCACCAATACTTACTATTGAAGTAGAATCATGCTTTAAACCAATTTCCACTCCTAAATCAATTTGCTCAGTATCAGGTTCTCCATGAATTATTACTGTTTCAAAATCAAAACCAAAATCCTTTGATAATTTTGAAATTACTTCTTTGATTTTTGGTTGATTTACCACAGAATTACTTCCTATAATTAGGACCTTCTTACCATAAGGTAAGAGATGGTCTTTAATAGTATCAATTCTACCTTGACCGAATATTATTTGAGGTGTAGCTAGGAAGTCAAAACGTAAATTATTATCGTTCAATTAAGCATCACTAATTTTTAATCTATTATATTCTAGCAACAAATGCTTCTTCAGTTGTTGGAAAAATGTTTTTATGTTTGATACCCTCTCGAGGTCTAGCCATCATTGGTTCGACAACCTCACGCCATTTCTTATAGTGTTCAGTTTCTTTATGTGCGGTAAAACCTGATTCATCTTTGTAAACTTCATATAGGAAAAATCTTGTAGGATCATCATTACTTTGTAATACATCAAATCGTAAATTTAATGTTTCTTTTCTAGTATTTTTAGCATTATTTAATGATGCTTCAATAAATTCAACAACATATTCATTCTTTACATAAACTGTAACACAAACAACGTACATTTATTTCACCAGATAAAACAATACTCTTGCAAGTATAATTACTAATCGCTTATATCTAATTTTATAAAAAACCAAAATAGTTTTAGTTAAAACTAAGTAATTTATTTTGACAATGTTATGTTTAAAAGTAATTCTGGTGAGAAAACAATTTTTGATCAATTTCTTGTAAAATACCTCTCGTTAGAAAATCAGCTTTTAAACAATAATCAATCTTTTACAGCAAAACAATTTCATGAATTATTTTATTTTTTAGTTAAAAAAGTATTATTAGACAAATTCCAAATTAATTTTATATCTGGAAATAAAAATGACATACTAGAATTAGTTAAAACTAATAATGATTTTAACGAGCAAGATATTCGATTATTGATAGAAGATGAATTAATCAAACCATTTAGATTTTCCTTAAAAGAAGATTTAAGGATAAATGATATGATTACTCCTTATATTTTCTCATTGATTTTTGAAACTTCATTACATCTTGAAACCAAACAAAGAAGTGGTTCTTATTATACTGAACCTCTAGAAGTTAACTATATGTGTGCAGAAGCATTATTTTATTATCTATCTACAACATTAGAATTTGATAAATCTAAGCTTGCTAAATTGATTTGGAAACAAGATAATTCAACTACTTTAGATTTATCTGAAGATGATTCTAAAACACTCTTATCATATATTAACAAAATTCGTTTGATTGATCCTGCTTGTGGTTCTGGAGCCATTATTATTGGTTTTATCAATTTAGTATATAGATTAAATTCTCAATTATTGAGTCAAATAAATAATCAAATAGATGCTAATGAGCTTATACTAGATTTTATTAAAAAACAGCTTTTTGGTCTAGATATTAATGAAGAAGCAATTATTGTAGCAAAAATAAGACTTGATGCATTTCTACTTGCAAATGGTATTGAATGGAGTGACAACCAATCATTTAATCTGTTTAAAATTAATGCTTTAGTTGAAGATTTAGATTTTATCTCTAAAGGTACTGAATTTTTATTTGATATTGTAATTGGAAATCCACCTTACATTAGACAAGAACAATTCACAAAATCTAATGAGTTAGAAAAATCAATTGATGATTATAAATCACTTATTATTAATAGATTGGAATTGTTCTTAGAAAACAAATTAATTATTCCCAGAAATCGTAAAAGTGATTTTTATGTATTCTTTTTTTATAGAGCTTTAAGTTTATTGAATGAAAATGGACTATTATGTTTTATAACATCAAATTCTTGGCTTGATGCAAAATTTGGAAATAATTTCCGTAAAATTCTACTTGAGCATTTCTCATTCAATTCTATTCAGACAAGTGCTTATACAAAATCATTTAGTAGTGCGATTAATACTATTATTGTTTTATTGACTAAAAAATCGAGTGCCCATTTAGATGATACTCATTTAGTTCATTTTGAAATCTTCAAAAAATCTATTGGTGAAATTATTAAAACTCATCTTAATACATTCGTTTCACAAAAGATAACTCATAACTCATCAAATGAGATTGAAATTTCATCTGTTCTTCAGAGAAATCTTTATCCAAACCTATCAGATTTAGTGAATTTCAAGAATAAATGGGGTTCATATTATCTCAGAGCACCAAAAGAACTAATCGATGTATTGGAAAACAATCAAGATAAATTAACAACTATGCATTCTATCGCTAAAATCAGATATCCAATAAAAACCGGTTTAAATGATTTTTTTATTGTAGATGAAGATACTAGAGATAAGTTTTCAATAGAACCAGAATTTCTAATACCTTTATTAAAAAGTCCTAAAAAAATTTCTTCCTATCTGATCACTCCCAATATTCTAAAATATAAGCTATTTATTTGTGATAAATCCAAAGAGACTCTTAAATTAGAAAATAAAAATGGTGCTTTGAAATATATTGAATGGGGTGAAGAACAATTTACTCAAACAAAACAACAAACGAAAGAAGGAATGAGATGGTCACAAGTACCCTCTGTGTTAGCACATATCCCTTATTGGTATACGCTTCCAAAAATTCCTCCAGCTGATATCTTTTGTAACAGATTTTATGATAGACGTTTCTTTTTTTGTTATTCTAATGCTGGAATTATTGAAGATCAAACTTTTTATGGCTTGCTCTTAAATCAATCAATAAAAAAGGAGAAAATATTATTTTTAGGTCTCTTAAATTCTACTTTTAATTATCTTTTACTCGAGATTTTTGGAAGAACAGCTTTGGGAAAAGGTGCTTTACAATATTCAATTAATGATTTTAAAGTTCTACCAATAATAAATCCTAGTAAATTACCTAAGGAATTAAAAAATCAAATTATAGAAAAAACATCCAAGTTATTAAAAAATAATAAAATAACTTCACTGTTTACTGAATTAAATATCCCTGAAAGATTAGCACTTGATAAGATATTATTTAATTGGTTAGGGATAAAAGATTCAGAGATAAATCATTTTTATGAACTTATCAAAGAACTAGTAAGCAATAGACTGCAAAAATCAGGTCAAAAAATTAGGAGCTAGATAAAAGCTCCTTTGCCAGATAATAATGGATCAATGTTGTTTCTTCAATTGTCTTCAATGATATCTTCTCATTTACACCATGAGGATTAGAAGCTACTTCTTTGAAACTTGACTTTTGTTCAAAAAGTGAAAATCCACAGCATTGAACATCTCGTTCTCTTAAAAACCTTAGATCAGTAGCTGCAGGAAAAAGCATAGGTATGAATTTAGCATCTGGATGGATTTTATTTAATGCTTTTTTAATTGCTACTGTTAAGTCAGAATTAAATAGACTTGAATTACCAAAAGATGTTATTGACCCTTCTTCTTTTATCAATTCTATTTTTGATTCTTTGAATAATTTGTTACCAATAGCTTTTCGTAGATGCTTGATGATATAATCATAATCTTGACTTGGCATGGTTCTTATATCAAGAATTATTGTTGCATTAGCAGCAATAATATTCGTTTTTACTCCACCATTTAACCTATTTGGCGAAATAGTCATTCTCGTCAAACTGTGAAGTGAACCAGCCATTTGTTGATCTCTCTTTCCTATCAATTTTAAAAACAAAGGTAATAGTATTTTTCTTGACATTATGAATCTTACAAATTTTCCATAACCAAATCCACGTAATACTGATTTCATATATTTAGTAATTACAGGTGGATTATATTTTACTATTCGTTGCACAGCTTTTGATGCCTTTACTATTGCATTATCACTTTTATAGGGTATAGAACCATGTCCTGGAGTACCCTGAAAACTCATTCTTAACCAAGTCGCTCCTTTCTCTCCAATGAAAAATCCTACTTTATTTTTTGATAAATGAATTCCTCCTAATTCAGAAACTGCATAAGCAGCCTTGAGTTTTTCAGGATAATGTTCTAATAACCATTCGATTCCATATTTCCCTCCCATTTCCTCATCAGAGACAACAACAAGAATAAGGTCACCTGTTGGTTTAAAATCTTCTCTTTTAAGAATGCTAAATGCTTGAACTTGAGCTGCAACTATAAATAACATATCAATGGCTCCTCGTCCCCAAATATAGCCATCTTTTATTTCTCCAGAAAATGGTGGAACACTCCATTCTTCAGGTTTTGCAATAGGAACCACATCAACATGCACCGGACCAAATATAAGATTGGGTCCTGAACCATTTCCTTTAATACGAGCAATAAGGTTACCTCTATTTGGAGCTGATTCAAAAATTTCACATTCAATACCTTTCCTTTTCAAGAAAGTTTCAATGGTCTTAATATTTTTTAGTTCATTGCCTGGTGGATTAATACATTCATTTCGTATTAATTCTTGAAGTAATTCAATTGTTTCCCTAATATCTGCTTCTTCCATAATAATTCCTCATTCAAGTATATCCAACAATAACACAAGTATTTAATTTTCTTGAAACTGTAAAAGCCTCAGGTTTCCAGATATATGGTTCATGATTTTCAAGTTTAAAGTGCTCAAACTCATCATTTGTTTTTCCACAAATTCTATGAACAACATATAATTCTCTCAACCCTCCCGATACAGAATACAAACCTTTCTCAAGAGAAGTTCTTCTTAGAAGAACTATTGGTAATTTAATCTCTTCCCATTCAGACTCAGGTATTAATTCTTTAATTATTTCTAAATCCTTCTTTCTAATAACATGAAATTGATTTTTTTTGGTGCGAACCTGTGATTTCTCTTCTAAAAGCAATTGTTTCAATGATTTAACTTCAGCT
>JAEORJ010000385.1 GCA_016840945.1 Candidatus Gerdarchaeota archaeon | reverse complement strand
ACCTTGAAAGTAAAGCCATCATTTCGCAATGCTATAAGAAAATCATTTAAGCTTCCCTTTATTCGTACAGTCATAGTTTGAACAGGGCGATCTTTTGTTTCTTGATATTTTAATTCATCAATTTTCCCTTGTGTTATTAGAGCTCCTTTATTTAAAATGGCAGTATATTCACATGTTGCTTCTATGTCTGGCAATAAATGTGACGAAACGATAATATCTACTCCATTATCATAAGTAATTTCACGAATTAGACTAATCATATCTACACGACCTTTTGGATCGAGTCCGTTTGTAGGTTCATCCAGAATGAGTAATTCGGGATCATTGACTAACGCTTGCGCTAATTTTAAGCGTTGTAGCATACCAGTTGAAAATTCATTGACTTTTCGATAACGAGCTTCATCTAATCCAACATACTGCAGTGTTTCATGGGCTCTTTGCATCGCCTCTGCAGTTGGTAGACCAGCAATACGACCTAACATTGAAACTTGTTTTACAGCATTAACACCTGGAATTAAAGTGTAGGATTCTGGCATATAGCCAACTCTTTGTCTGATCTTCTTACCTTCTTTTTCAATATCGTATCCCAGTAGTTGTGCAGATCCTTTATCAGGTTTTAAATAACCGAGAAGAACTTTGATTAAAGTACTTTTACCAGCACCATTCGGACCTAGGATTGAATTTGCTCCTTCTTGTATAGTCAAAGATAAATTATCAAGAGCTACAACAGCTTGTGGGGAATTAGCTTTTCCAAAAATTTTAGTAATACCATCAACTACTAAAACGTTCTCTTTACTAGCCATGTTTTGCACCACAAGGTTATAGAGTGTCCCTCTATAGTAATACTAAATAATACTTATAGTTATTAGCTGTTAAGCTTTTTTAATCTAACGAAATAATAGAGGAAAAAAAATATTAAATTGCTTTATTATAACTTTATAAAAATAATTGTTATTAAAATCCTAGAACTAAAGATAATTATAATTTATAGTTTAGTAAAAAATACTATTGATTAAAATCTTGGATACGTAATTAAATGCAAAAAGACAATGTCCCACCATCTATGAAAAATTCCAATTCAAAGGATTTAGAAGCATTTTTTACTGATTTCAAGTTACTTTCTGCAATTCAAAATTTAACCCCAATACTTGAAATTAGACTTTCCCTAATCGATCTGAATAATGAACTATTATTTACCTCAAACAATTCTGAAGATGTAATAGGTTATTCTTTTGATAATTTCAAGATGTTATCAACATTCGGTTATGTTCATCCAGATGATCGAGAAAAGGTTATTCAAACTTTTACTAAATTTACCGGGAAAAATTCAAGAAGTATCATTTATAGAATATTCAAACCTTCTGGTGAAATGCGTTATATACGTGGTATTGCTAACAAATTTATTGATGAAGATTCTAAGAAAATAATTGGAACTATACTTTTAGAATTTGATTTAACAGTTGATCTTCTATCTATGGTTTTACCAGAAACTGATGAAGCTAATTTCAAAGAAATCATAAATTTCGTTGATCTTCCAATGCTATTCCTAAAAAATAATAATATCTTTTGGACCTCTCAATCGTGGCAAGATGCTTTTGAATATTCACTTAATGACATTAAAAGTAAATCAATTGATTTTCTTTTTAAAAACCAAGATGATTATGCTCAATTCCTTTTAGAATGTAATAAAACACTGAAAGGAAAGGGTTCAATGGAATTTGAAACACAACTGATTACTGCTACAAAAAACAATAAATTAACAACAATCACTGCTCATGCTTTTGACAAAAACAATCTTTCAAAAGGTATATTCATGACCTTTCTTGATACAAAGGTGATTGATTTCTCAAATCAAGAGGAAATAATTGAGAAATTGAAAGTTTATGATTCTCTAGTTAACACACTAGAAGAAGTCATGTTTAAAGTAGAAAATATGAAAATAGAGTGGGTTAATGATTTTATAACTGAAATGTTACTTTATACCAAAAATGAAGTTCTTGATGAAGACTTGTCTTTTCTCTTTCAAACGAAAGAAAGTTATAAGCACTTCATTAATGAAATGAATAAACGTTTTATTAATAACAAACCCTTTGTTAGTGAAATTAAATGTATACGTAAAGATAGAAAACCAATATCTTTCAAAGCAAGAGCTGTTGTATTAAATGAAGAAAAACCATCATCTTTTATTCTAATTTTAGAACCTGTTGATGAATTAAGAAGATTAGTTAACATATTACGTGAGGAACGTTCAGAAATTGACTTTTATACTGATTTGTTATTTCATGATGCTAAAAATTATTGTCAAGATGCTTTATTACAAATAGAATCATCATTAATGAAAATGGAAACTAATCCTTCTGAAACAATCACTAAACAACAAAAAGCAAAATATGAAATTTTACGTATAGCAGAATTAATCTCTAATATGGATAAATTTTTCAAAGTTAAAAGAATGGGTTTTGAAATTCAAAGAATTGATTTATACACTAGTATTGAAGCAGCCATAAAACGTATCAAAGATAAGTATGATTTGAGAGAGATTGTAATTAATCATTCATTAGAACCGAGCCTATATTATGTCAAAGGTTATGATTTGTTGAGAGATGCTTTCTTCAATATTTTAGATAATGCTGTTATTAGCGATCGAAGTGATATAGTTACAATTGACATTGTAATTTCTAGTTCTGGTGAATTTGATGATTATTGGAAAATCGAATTTTTAGATAAAGGACCTGGTATAGGTGATGATTTGAAAAAATTCTTATTTGACCGTTATACTCGTAGCAAAGGATCTGTACATGGTTCAGGTTTTGGTTTAACACTAGTTAAGGCGATTATCGATAGTCTATCAGGTAGAGTTAGTGTTGAAAATAGAGATCCAAAAGATCAACGGAAAGGAACAAAGATTATAGTTGAATTACCAAAAGAATTAGAAAATAAATGATAATTAATAATTACTTTTTTCAATATTCATAAGTAGTTTAGGTAGTTCTTTAATATGATTAATAATAAAATCGGGCTTAAACTGATTTAAGAGAAATCGTTTCCCTTTTTCAGCTCCTTTAAAATTAACTACCGCACATGTCATTGTACCCGCATTTTTACCAGCTTCTATGTCATGTGGTAGATCGCCAACAAAAATCGTTTCTTTAGGATTAAGGTGTAAAGCTTTCATTGCTTTGAATAATCCATCTGGATGAGGTTTAGCAAATTGTAGATCTTGCTGAGTAATTAGTACATCAATATTTTTCAAATACTTGAATTTCTTTTGAGCTTGTTGAATTACTTCTCTTTCCGCATGAGTGACTAAGCCTGTTTTATAATGCTTAGTAACATAATGCAAAACTCTATCTGCACCTTCTTCAGGTGTTACATTGTTATTGTTTTTCTTAATTAAGATCAAAAGATAAACTATGAACTTGAATGTTTGTTTAAGATTCAATTGTAATGTTTTACTTATTTTATAAACCATATTGAGAACATAAAACGGTGTACGTTTGTGCCCTTTGAGATACATCTTAATTGTCTCATTTAATGAGAATAAAATCTCCTCTTTCTTTATTGATGGTTTAACTTTTTTTAACGCATGATAATAAGGCCAGCCTAACCTAACAATTATTGAAGACAGTACTCTATCGAAGTCAAATAATATTCCTGAAATGATAACCAAAACACTCACCTATATTTTAGCTGTTTAATTATCAAATTATCTTTGAGATTATTAGACAAAAATCCTTTAAAAACATCTAAAAATTGGTATAAATTAAAAAAATCATTAGAATAAAATGGTTTAAAATGTTGCTTGCTAATAGAATAATGAAAATTAGGAAATAAATCATATTTTATCTGGAGAGTTATTAATGGTAGATGATCAAAATAGAGATAAGAATTTAAATGAAAAAAATGGAACAACAGATGATGGCATAATCTGCCCAAATTGTAAAGAAAAAAATCCTATAAAGAATCTTTTCTGTAATTTTTGTGGTCATAGTTTTGTAGATAAAGTTGCTTGCCCAAATTGCCTTAAAGAAAATCCTACCTATAACAATTTTTGCAGTTATTGTGGAGCTACTATGAGAATAACTCAAACAGAAATTATCAAACCAGAACATCCAAGTCGTTCTATTCCAGAAAGACCAACAACTGATTATTATCGATCATCTAGTTATGTTCAAGCGGTTCCATTAGCAGCTTTACCTCATGAAGAACGAAAAAAGATTTATGAGATAGAACAGAACAGAAAGAAAGAAGCTCGAAATTTAGTAGGAATGGTTTTTGGTATCATCTTTTTAGTTATAGGATTATTAATTGGATTAAATTTTATACTTACCCTTACAATGTATTCTTCAGATATTTATCAAGAATTGTTGAATAGTACAGGGATAACTGATTTTAGTGCTGGATTGGAATATGGATCAATAACAGCAATGAATATACCACCTATGATAATTTTAATAGTATCAGGTTTATCATTAATATTATATAAACCAAAAAATGACGCTTGGAAAGGATTATATGTTGTTTTACGGCACATTTTCATAATTTTCTCTGGTTTACTAGCTATTATCGCATTAATTAGTTTCATCGGTTGGTTCTTTTATAATCCCACTGAACTTTTAGTTAGCGAAGGATTATATTGGTTTTTTGGATTAGAAATTGGCATTCCAATTAATATGAATAAGAACACACTGTATCTACTCCTGATAGGAGCTTATCTTTTATGTATAGTATTAATGCTAATACCAGCAATAATTCGATTTATTCAAAATAAAAGAAGAGAAAAACCAAGTGATAATAAATCAGAAACTGATAATCTCGATAATAATAATTCAGAATTAGTAATGAAAAAGGAGAATTCATTTTTAGCATTTTATACAAGATCTGATGAAATCGAAGAGGTTGAAATACGAAAAGGAAAATTACGTCATGTATTTTATTTATTAAAAAATAATTCATTAACAAAATCAATGGAGCTATTAGGTTTATCAGTTTTAACATCTATAATAGTAGTCTTTATCTTATCACCTTTTGTTAAGACGCCAACAGAAATGGAAGAACAAGATCCAATTAATATGATTTTATCTCTTGCTTGGGCAGGAATATTTGAAGAATTGAGTTTTAGATTGATGATTATAGGTTCATTAATGATAATAGTAGTTCTAACAAGATATCTGTTACAGCAATATGGAAAAACTGATGAAAAGCTAAATAGAAGATTGATTAGTTCGATAAATGATGAGACTATGGTTGGTGAAGGTGATAAACAAAAAGATAAAAAACAATTACCTAAATTAACTGCTTTTGATGTTATTTTTGCTTTTAGAGGTAAAAATAAAATCATAAGATATCCAGAATGGATTTTAATAGGTATATCTTCAATACTTTTTGGTTTTGCACATTGGTCTGGATGGGGAGGATCTTGGGATGCATGGAAAATTATTCAAGCAGGAATATCTGGTATCTTCCTTAGTTATGCGTTTGTTAAATATGGTATTGAATCAGCGATCTTTATTCATATTACCAATAACCTTCTAAGTGGTTTAACAGCATATGCAGTAGAATTAGAAAACACAGAATGGCTCGTTGGTTTAACAGCTTTTGCAACTTTGGCACTACTTATTCTAGGGATTATGAAACTAACCAGTTTAATAATTAATATGGTTTACAAATATTATATCGTGAAACAAAAACCACCATATGAAATGATCGCAAAATAATATTCTCTTTAAGGAAGTATTGTTAAAGTGTCTAATGAGTCTTCGATTATAAGAAAGCAAATTCACATAATTGGGGTAGGTAACTTAACGAGATTAGATGATGGAGTAGCAATAAAGATTATTCAAGAATTAGAAAAAGAGCAATTCCCTTCCAATGTAAAAATTTCTGATTTAGGAACAGGCGGGATGGATATTACTCTTTCAATAGAAGGATTTTCACAAGTAATAATTATTGATGCTGTAGATATAGCTCATCTTGAAGCTGGAAATATCATTGAATTCACTGTTACTGAGAAGAATTTACCAACAGTCAAAGGTTTTAGCTCGACACATGGATTTGATGTTATATCTGCTCTCAAATTAGCTTATACATTAAAAACAGAAAACTTACCTGAAAATATTACAATTATAGGTATACAGGTGAAAAGAATTACTGGAATAGGATTAGAATTATCAAAAGAAGTTCAAACAGCAATTCCAAAAGTAATTGCTCGAGTAAAAGAGTTAATACAAAAATTTTCTTAATTTAAATTATTACAACGGTAATTTATCCAAAGATATTCTAGCAATTTCATTAAAAACTAAATCTACTCCAAGTCCATTAGCAGATGAAGTTTCAATATAACGTTTCGCATTAAATTTCTCAATTGTTTCTTCAACGAATTCATCAGTTAACAAAAAGTCTCGCGGTAAATCACTTTTACCAGCTACTAATATAATATCTGTCTTTGCATTTTTATCCACAAATTTGTACCAAGTGTCAAGTCCACCGATTGATAATGCTCGAGTAAGATCGAACATTAATACAGCAACTAAAGCACCTTTGAAGTAGTTGTCAAAAATACCCATCTGTTTGAATTGTTCCTGACCGCCTAGATCCCAAACAGACAATGAAATATCTCTGCCTTGATAACTCATTTGGTGGATGTGAAACCCGACACCAATGGTAAGTTTTGTAGAATCAATAAATTCGCCTGTAAGGTATCGTTGGATGAGTGTTGTTTTACCAACACCACCATCACCTCCAAAAACGACTTTAGCAATAATTTTTGACACTTACAAACACCCCAAATTTGTGTGATTTATGAGTTATTTTTGGTAATAAACAAATCATATTATTTCTTATTTAATATAAAGCTATTCGTTTTAGCAATGAAAAGGAAAAAAAGAGTAATTGAATGGAAATTCAATTAGTGGATTTTTTCAATAGAGACATTTAATCTATCAAGGATTTTACTCATTTCACTAATTTCGGTTACTGAAACCACTTTTAGTTTGTTTTTGAATACGCTGGAATTTAATTCTGAAGCACTCTTATAGATTTGACGTCTCCTCCAGACAGAAGGATCTGGGTGATAGAATAGTATAGACAATGTACTCTTATTTTTATCAGCAACAAGAAACACATCTGAAGCAGGGATCTTTTTACCAATTAATTCTTTGGGTTGTCCATCTTCAAGAATGGTAAATATACGAGGTAATTTACCAGAGAATAATAAACCCATTTTCTTTGATAAATCTAATAAATTGCCTTGAGTGAGGTCATTTTCTGAAATGATGTCTCTTACAATAACTGAGAAATAAGGTTTAATTAATCCATAAGCATCAAGTATTTCTCGGGTGTAATCTTCCTTGAATAACAAAAACAGTATACATTTTCGACCAAATTCAAGGATTCTTTGATCTTCTGATGCTTGAGATTCAACATCAAATGTAATTGCTATAGATCGATAACTAGGAGCATCAGGTACAGGTAAAGGTCCGAATGAGCGCTTGTCATCCATTGTATCAAAAGCCTGGGCTTTCTTTTCTTTCATAGTTTTTCCAGATGATCCTTCATCTAGACCAACAATTGTCATACCTTCCACTGCTAATGTTAATGTTTGTTCCTCTGTTAAATCAGTATCATTATAGATTACTGATGGACCAGTATCTTCAAATGTTACAAAAACTATTCCTAACAAATGTTCCTTTTTTGATTCCATACCAGACATTATTTTTCTACCTTTTTGATGTTGATTTTCTACAAAACATAAGTTCTGTTTAATATTTAAATCTGTTTTTAACAGTTAACCTTTTTGTTTTCGTTCTTAATTAATTTATTTTTATTGACATAATAATTTTTATTTCAAATTAATCTTTGAATTTGCTTTCCTCTACAATATTTTCAATTACTATCCTGCTATTATCTCCTTCTGCTAAATAGAGATCTAAAATCATTTCAGCAATTTGTTTTGCTTTACCTATTGCGCCACCACGTTCAACAAACAAACAACAAATCTTTTGTTGTTTTGAAACAAGAACCATTGAATACTCGCCAACAGTTACAACATCGAGAAAACTTGATTCCTTAAATAGTGTTCTTGTCATTGAATTTAGAGCTGATAATAACCCAGTAATTAGAACAGCATCCTGCGCTTCACTTGTGACATTAGAAAATTGGGCATCGAAATCCAATAATCCATTTACATCATAAATCAAAACCCGATGAATGCTAACAGTTTCATGGTAGCCTTCATAAGACATTAATTTGGAAATAAACCAATCAAAAGCTCGATAAACTCCCTCACCAGTTGTAATGGTACAGATTTCAAAGTGAAATGAACGAGGATCAGTTGGAGATGATATTCTTCCCAAATCAAATTGATTCATTAGAGAACTAAGATCTATTTCCATATCTGGATTTCTTTTATTAATTATTACAAGTAATGGTACGTTAGAGGGGATTTTTTCAACTGTTTCATGAAAGGGTTCAATTGATTCAGCTAAAGATACTATAGAATCACCATTTATTACATAAACAATTCCATCAGCAATAGAGAGGAAATATTGCATTACTGAGTCATCGTTTAATATTTCCTTACCTAAATCAATTATTTTAAACCATTCTTTGCTATATGAAATATCAATCCAGTTCATAGCAGTATCAGGATAAACTTTATCCCTGTTTGATGAAAGTAAGTAATAAAGCAAAGTTGTTTTTCCGGATCCTTTTTCACCTAAGAGAAGAACCCAAGGGATAACATGTTCCTTCTTCTGTAAATAATTTGAAAACGCTTCAATTGCTTTTTTTGTATTTTTCATCTATTGCTCTCCCATTTTATGTAAAGGGTATTTGTTTGATTAATCTATTGCTATGTATTACCTAAATTAAATATTAGATATTGATAAAGAAATAGGTTAAAAAAAGGTTTAGGAAATGGCATCTAATGGGAAATAATTCGAGATAACTTTTTCCAATGACACTTTATGACCTTTTAGATAATCCATTTCTATAGCTTCGAAAATTCTGCTAGCAATAGTAAGTACTCTACTAACAGGATCATTAACATCGATAAGAATACCAATAACAAACAATTTGTTTTTAGTAATAACTAATTGGTAATCCTCCATTATTTCAAGTACTGTAACAGCTTCATTATAATCTTTCATTTGTTTAGCGAAACGTTCTGTTTCCTTAATGGATTCACGATAAGCTGTAGCGACCTTAGCTTGTTGAGTTGGATTGCCAAAAATCGTTTCATCTAATTCAGTGCCATTGTTATCAAATATAGCTGCTGAAAAGATTTTAGAATGCCATGTAGGAACAGCTTGATCTTTAGAAACTACATCCACTAACCAATCCCAAGCAGTAAATAATCCTTCGCCTGTTAAAGCTGAACATCGAAACATATTGAATGGTCGATCTGATCTAGTCATTTTTTGTAATTCTAATGCTTCCATAACTTCAATTGAAGAAGATGCATCTTCTTTATCAGATTTATTTGCTAAGAAAAGTATGGGCGCATCAGCATCAGTATTATCCAATGATTCATAAAAAACCTCTTTTGCTAAATCAAATCTTTTCTTATCAGCAGCATCAACAACAAAAACTATTACTTGGGCTTTTGTAACAAATTTCTTCCATAATGTTTTTCGAATTGGAGCATGTCCGCCTAAGTCCCAAACAACAAACTCTAATGTTCTATATCTATAAACTTCAATATTAACCCCAAAAGTTGGTTTGGAGAGAGTATATTCTGATCTTAATATACGTTTCATTATAGTTGTTTTACCAGCTGCATCTAACCCTATTATTGCAACATGCTGTTTAATGACACCGCTACCATCATCTGTTTTTTTTCTATCAGCACTAATTAATCTTCTAAGGAAACTCACGCTTTCAGTATCTCCAATGCGACTTTTAATACTCTAATATAAAATGCTTACTATATTAGAATTTTATTATTTACAAAAGTACTTTCTGTAATTTTATTTAACGTTTTTGTAAACAATTCAATTAATTCAGATTTCTTTTCATATAAATGTGTTTTTTTATAGTCATTTCTATAAAAAAAATAGTTATTAAAATAAAAAATAATTTAGAAATAGTTTCTGATAGATTCAGCAACTATTTCTGGCGAGGCATCAGCAATTGTTTCTTGATGTAATAATTCCATAAAACCAATATCACCTGTATAGTTCGGTGTTAGAGTGGGTCTTGTAACAATTTTAATATTTATTCTATAAAAATTAGAGCAATCGTCATCAATTGGGCCCAAAAACATCGCCATATTAACTGAGCGTGCTCCTCTACCATTGTATAATGCTTTTAATGCCTTAACTAATTCTTCCGCTAGTAATCTAATTTCTTCAGGTGAGAATTTAGTGATATCTGTTTTCGGTAACTTTACAATGCCTGTTATTTCATTCTTTCCCATAGGTGAAAAGGATGCTATCCAAGCTAATAATTCATTTTCAGAAATAAAACGATCTTTTATTTCACGTTCAGATCCAATTAAATCTAACCAATAATTTGATTTACTATTCTTACAATACAACTCATAATACTCTTTGCTTTTTTGTAGATATATTTCGGTTAATCCAGTTGCAATTTCATCTTGTATAATTTGTATGTGAGGATGAATAATAGATGATGCTGATGGTGGTAGGAAATTAAAATTAATAGAAGGATATCTGACATTTTTATTCATCTTATAAACCGCAGAGAAATATTGTATTGATTTAATAATTGCTTCCTCCCAAATATCAGCTGAGATTTCATCAAGCTGAGTAAAATGATTCTCACCTAAAGTACCAACAACATGATATTGTGAGAATACGAAAAGATTTGGAAATAAAGCTACGTTTTTCCCAATTAATCTTTCACCAATACCTAATTCTTCAATAAATTTTGGAGTAGATTTAGTAATATTCTCAGGACAGAAGTAGCATTTCTTAGAGGAGAGATTAATTAATTCTTGTAAATTATGTTCGAAATTCTCTCCTGGTGAAGAAGCCTGTTTAACTCGTTCAGCTCGTAATTTATTTATTCTTGATTTATGCCCTGTTAAGGGATCTTTACGAAATTCTATTTTCTGAGTGTTTCTATTGAATCCCTCAAGAGGACTCATTAATTCAGCATCTTTAACTAAAGACTCAAAAATAATTGCTCCTTTCCCTTTTTTGATAATCTGATTCTTATTAGCCATCTCAATCAACTTTTTTAACATTAACGGTGTCGAATCTTAACAATAAGTATAAAAAATATACCATGTGAACCAACTTATTTTTTAATGACATAAAGCTTCTAATATAATAGAGATTTTCAATTTTCTCAACAAATTAATTGGTTGGAGTTCTTTTGCCAAAAGAAAAGATTGAACGATCAGAAGCAATACTTCGAAAAAGAAGAAATACCCGGAAAGGTTTGCAAATTCGAAATAAAATCTTAATTTTTCTTGATAAGAAGCCAGATAAATCATTTACAATTTCAGCTATCTCAGATGCTGTGGGGGTAAGTTATTCATCAATCAGATATCACCTTAAGAATCTTGCAGCTGAAAATATTGTTGATAAAAAAGGTTTGAGAATATTTGAATGGCAAATAACAGGTTTGGGGCAACAAACAATTAAGAAATGGTTAGAAGAACAATTATGAATTGATACTTTTCTATTGAGTTTTTTATCAGAAGAACCAAAGCAAATATTTTTGAATAGGCAGAGTTAAGACATATAAAGGTTTGATTTCAATGAGTCAAGTGTCCTGGTATCCCAATACTCCTCGGGAACGATTAAATTTTGTTCTTAAAACCATTCCAATATTCTTAGCATTGTTATTCTTCATCTTCTTTGTATTGGATTGGATGGGTGCGTATGAATTCTTAGAAGTAATGGTTAGAAATAATGCTGGCTGGCTCTTAAAAACAATATTCGGATATGACAGTTTCACAATAGGTTATTATGAGCGAATAGATCTTGATCCCTTAACTGGTGGATTAGTCTATTTTGGACAAACCTTCCCAGGAATGAGACTTGATGATTACCCAAAGATTTTGTTAATAATTCGATCTTGTACAGGTATGGAAGCAGGCGCTTTATTAATGGCTCTAATTTTTGTCACACCAGCAAAATGGCAAAATAAAGTTGTAGCTCATGTTACTAATCTCCTTATGATGCACATAGGTAATACTTTCAGAGTTGCATTTCACTTCTGGTTTACTCAACTACTTTATCTAAGGTGGCATGATGCAGATAAGGCCTTTTTCTATGCCCATGATATGCTGAGCAAAGTATTTGGTTTTGTTGGAATAGTTATTTTCACTCTGGTAATTGAAAGAACAGGTGTAAAGATAGTATCAACCTTTGGTGCTTGGATAGATTCTATAGGAGAAGGCATAAAACGACTTACTTGGCGGATTAGAGGTAAATCAAAATATGATGAATTTGTTGCTAAAGAAGAGCAAAAAACATTGGCTTTTCCAAAAGTAGCATTAACTGAAGATGGCAATTATTATCCACATGAAGAAATTACTAATAATAAATGGAATTTCTTTGCAAACACCTTTTCTATTTTTGCTGGTGTAGCAGCAGCTGTAATGGCAATAGGATTAATCCCAGCTGTAAGTCAAGGATTTGGAATTATGACTGACAATATAGCCACAAATTGGTTTGGTGCAAATCTATCATCATTTTATCAAGCGAATAGCTTATGGTGGGGTACAAGATACTCTAATCTGGTAGACCATGATTTTATTATGAATATGTTTGCGACTGGCTTTGTAGTCTTTGGATTATTTGTTGGTCTAATTATAGTAACACCAACTAATTGGCGAAGAAAAGCATCAGGTATTGCTACTACTGCTGCGATAGTTTTTCCATTGAATATTTTAAGATTAGGATTACAAAAATGGTCTACTTGGGCTGTAGCAAATGCTGATATGATTAAGGATACTAGACCTTTGTTATATCTGAATCTGGCAGACATAACTACAACATGGTTACCATTCGCATTCTGGATGATCATAGTAATAATTGTGTTCCTAGTTCTACGTTCAATAAAAGTTCGAGCTTTCACAGTCTTTTGGGCTTGGATAAATCAACTTTTCTTTACTCTAGCATGGTTTGTTGGTTTAAGAGACAAACCTGGTGCTCAAAAGAAAAGAAGAGTTAGAGAAGCTACTACTAGCGATTAATTTCTAAGAAGCTTTGTAAGAGTAATTATATTTATTCTTACTCAGCATCATCTATTTCTAATAATAATGATTTCATCTGATTAGAGTTTAAATTCTTTTCTTTAGCAATTTTATTGGATACGGGTAAAAATTTGGATGTAAAATTCTCGCACTCACGTCGTTTTATAATGTTCTTTGATAGGATATATTTTCCCTTAACTAGGCAAAAATTATCAATTCGTAAATGTTCACAATTTTGGCAACACTTACAATTATCAGTAGGTAACATGATACCAAGTCTAAATTAACCTATAAAAACATACAATCTCTGTTAACTATTCCTCTTGAGTTGTAGCAGTAGCTAAAGCATTATTTGCATATCTTATGTGAAAATTGAATGATCTTTGCCATAAATAATCTAAAGCAAAAGTGATGAAGGTAAATAATAACACTAAACCTATGACTGACCAAAACACTGCTGGAGCAGTTGCTCTAACATCATTTCCTGTTGCAAACCAAACTATTGTAGGAATTAAGGCTATCAAATGAGAAAGAACAAGAGGTATTAGATAAATTAGAGGATGAGGGACTTTGAAAGGAGCGGAATCAGCTTTTTGGTTTCTTAAATGATAATAAAGACTAGCGTATTTTTTGTAGTAAATCCACCATAATATGGGGATAAAACCAAAACAAATTGCTATTAGAAAAATCATTAATGATTGCGATGCACTAATATTGATTGGTTCACCTCTTGGTTCAATAGGATAATATGAATGCCTTTCAAGATCTTCAATATTAATGAACAAATAAATGAGTAAAACTATCCCTAGGCTGATAATACCTAAAAGTAACCAAATGTAATATTTTCTTTCAGGTACAATCTCTAATTGTTCTAAGTGCGGTTTTCCATCACCATCAATCATTTCTTCGATTTCTGGTGCATAGAGAATCTCATCTTCATCTTGAGAAGTCTTAGTCAATTGATTATCTTGCTGAATGAGAGATTCATCACTAATCTCCTCTGTAAAAGTTTCTGATATTTCTTTGAAGTCTTCCTTGATCATAACTTGTCCACAGAAGGGGCAGTTATCTAGATTATCATCAATAGAAGAACCGCAGTTTTTACAAGTAGACATCACTATCACATAATTGAAGAACTATTATACGAACTAAAAAACCAATTCATACCTTCTTAAATATTTAGAAAGAAAAGAAATCTTTATTCTATTTTTCTATGTCTTATTTTTTTGATTAAAGTATCAAATAATCTAACGATAAAAGATTTAGAATTCTGCTCATCATTGCTAAGTTTCATAATAGCTAAAAAGCCATTGACAATTAAAAATACAAGGATTAATACAATAAATAACGCAATAGCAAATCTCTCCCAAATATTTCTAGTGTGAGGGTTACTTCTCGGGTTCAATGGGTCTGTAAAGAGCAAATATTCAATTCCATCCGAGTACCCATCAGAATCAGTGTCAAATTTCTCTGGGTCCGTACCGAAAATTGGTTCCCAATAGTCACTTAACATATCTTCATCGGAATCTTTTGTAAAACCAATTAATATTCGTTCAAATACAAAATCAAAAGAAAATTTACAATTACCAATAATTACAATATTGTCATTGCTAATTCTCGCTATATCATTAATACTACTTGAAGTAAAATATTCAACTTTATTTAACCATAGTAATGATTCATTTTCATCTACTAAAGCAAGAAAAGCTGAACGATCCTTTTGAGCATCTGAATCTGCTGTTCCTGCTATTAGATATTTATTATTACTCAATTTAACAAATGATGATGGATCTTCATTTTTATTATCAATTTCAAAGATTGTTTTCTTTAGTAATATACCTGAAGTTGAATAACTAACTAGAAATATATCATACAAGTTTTGTTCCTTATCAATTATTGTTTTTCCTAATAATTTTACAATATTCTTTGATTGATCAAAATAAATATCAGATATTAATTCACAATTGTCGCTTAACTCATCTCTTGACCAAATTAATGTGCCATTAATGTCATATTTGAGTAGGTAATATTTGTATTGACATTTATCACCATCAGTATTCAACCGATTGTATGAGAGATAAAATGAATCGGTTATATAATCAAAGGCAAGTTTTGGATTAGTGTCATAAAAACTATTGGTCATAGTATTACTCCAAATCAGATTCCCTGTTGTTTTATTTAAACAACCAAAGAGGATACTAGGACTAAATATATTAGAATAATACTGGGCAGAAAAACCTGAGAAAATAATCAAATCATTATATATTGTGATAGAATTTCCTTTTTCAGACCATAAAGGTAAACCAAAAGTTGTATTCCAAATTTCTAAACCTGTTTCTGAATCAAAACATACAAGAAATATATCTGAATAATCAGAATTGGTGTTATTAACTAGCGACCCAATAAGATAGATTTTATTTGAATCAAATATGATATCCTTTGTTTCATGATAATCTTGCTTACTCCAATATTTGATCCAAAGAATATCACCAGTGCTATTCATTTTACCAATAATCGCATATGAATTTGTACTAAAAATGTCTGTTTCCAAGAATCCTGTAAAATAACTATTGCCATTATCATCAGCAGTAATTGCTGTTCCATCTAAAATATAATCTTCACGCAAAGCATATATTTTCCCAAGCAAAAAATTAGTTGATGTTAAAGAGAAAACATTTGAAATGTTAATTGTTGCAGTATTTTTAGCTGACAGACTGGGAAGACTATTTAGTTGAAAAAGTGTTAGAGAAAGAAAAATTGTAATTATGGTTAAAACCTTCCAAATTTTCCTCGAGTAAATATTTCTTATGAAAGTTTTAACAGATTTCAATGCTATCCACCAATTATAAAACCAGAAGTCTTTATTAGGTAAAAATTTAACGCTATGCTGTAATTTATATAAGAATACATCTAATATTTATACCAAATAGTGTAATTTAATAGTTATAAGTAGTATTTATATAGATGTTGTGTAAATATTCCTTACTTTCTTATATAATAAATAGGATTGGCAATGTATGAGCGGACCAGATAAGAAAAAGCTGGATAAAATGATATGGCAGCTTAGAGAAGGGTGGGGCGAAAGCACGCGTATAGAAGCAGCTAGAGATTTAGGGTGGATAGGTACTCAAGCCGCTGATGAAGCTGTTCCTGAATTAATAAATGCTTTATTAGAAGATAAAAGTGAGAATGTTCGTGTTGAAGCAGCAATCTCTCTACAATGGATTGGTAAACAAGCGAATGATGCTGTACCTGCTTTAATTAAAGCTTTAAGAGAAGATCAAAGTGAAAAGGTTAGAGAACGTGCTGCTATTGTTCTTCAAGGAATGGGTAAACAAGTGAAATTAGCGATTCCGTATCTAGCCAAAGCTAAAAAAGATGACAAAAGTCAACAAGTTAGGGATGCAGCAAATAAGACACTAATTAAATTAGCAGAACTTCTTGAATTTGAATCTGTTGAGGATATGATTAAGAAAAACAAATGATTATTCTCTTATTGTTCTTTTCAAAAATTCATTTTCTATTATTTCTACTCTGTTTAACTAAATAAAAAGTTAAACAAAATATAAAAATCAGAAAATTCATTATGAACCCATGTCAGAAAATGAATCTTCTAAAGAATTAATACAAATAAACGATTTGTTTAATTTGAAACAAATCAGTGAGCCTACCTTTAGACCTACAACAAATGAGGTTTATTATGGTATCACTCAAGCAATTAAAGATGATAATGGATATCGAAAAGCTATTTGGCGATATCTAGAAGAACCTAAACAATTTACTCAAGGATTGCCTAATGATTCATCATTGAAATGGTCTCCCGATGGCAAAACATTAGCTTTTATTTCAATGAGAATGGTTTTGAATCCTAAAAATACTGAACCACCAAAACCTCAAATTTTCTTAATACCCCATAATGGTGGTGAAGCTGTTCAATTAACCAATATGCTTAATGGTGTTACTCCACCTTTTGAATGGAGTAAAGATGGCAAGAAGATTATCTTTATCTCGAGGTTAAATGAAGATGAATTGAATGCTCCTACTCCTGATGAAATGAAAGATTGGGATCAAGATGAAGTGTTAGTTTATACTACCAATAAAAAGAAATTGGAGGAAAAGAAAGTAGAACCTCGAATAATAACAAAAATGGTTTATCGATCAGGTACCTCATTTTTTGATGATCGAAATGGGCAAATTCATGTTCTAGATCTTGAGACTAAAAAAGTTGATAGGTGGGCTAATAGTACAACTGATGATTTTGGATTTGCTTATTTAGCTCCGGATAATTCCTATGCATTAAGCTCAAGACAAAAACCAGGTGAAGAAAATATAACAAGAAATTACGAGATCGTAAAAATTACTCCCGATGGTGAGATTAAGATCATTGTTGATGATTTCTATACTTGGGGTGGAGATTTTGTATTATCACCAGATGGAAAAACAATTGCTACAACAGTTGATAATAAAGAGCTAGGTACTTTAGGTATTTCGAAATTATGTTTAATAGATGTGGAAACAGGTACAAAGAAAATAGTTGCTGAAGATATTGATAATGAAAAATTTATGTTAACTTGGTCTGAAGATTCTAAAAAACTATACTTCATTGTTATGGAAAAAGCTCGTTCAACAATAAGATGCTTGGATATCGAAATTGAAAAAATAATTACCATTGTTGAAGGCGACCGATTAATCATAGGTTTTGATGTATCTAAAGATGGCGAATGGATAACTTTCCAAGCACATCATGTGAATGATCCATCGAAATTATATCGATTAAATATTAAGACTAAAAAAGAAGAATTATTAGATGCTCCAAATAAGGAATTCTTAGCTAACAGAAAACTAGGTCAAACTGAAGAAGTATGGTACCCAGGAAATAATGGTGACTTCCAAATACAAGGTTGGATATTAACACCACCTGATTTTGATCCCGAAAAGAAATATCCCTTGGCATTGAATATGCATGGAGGTCCACATGTCATGTGGTCACACCATCAAGGTATTCCAATGTTTCATGAATTTCAATTACTTGCAGCAGAAGGTTATGTTGTTTATTATTGCAATCCTCGAGGTAGTAATGGTTATGGACAGAAATTCTTCCAAGCGATAGAGAAATCTTGGGGTGATGATGATTCACAAGATATCCTTCTAGGTGTTGATTTAGTTGTTAATCGCGGATATATCGATAAGAAAAGAATGGCTATAACTGGTGGTTCTTACGCTGGATTTATGACAGCTTGGATAATAGGTCATGATAATAGATTTGCTGCAGCAGTATCTCAAAGAGGAGTATATTTCTTGTCTAGTTTCTGGGCTACTACAGATAGTGCTCGACTTCTTATTGATGATGAATTTGGCACTACACCATTAGAAGGATCAGATTTTCTTTGGAAACGATCTCCAGCAGCATATGCAAAGAACATTACTACACCTTTGCGAATCATTCATAGTGATCTTGACTACAGAGCACCAATTCCAGATGCTGAAATGTTATATGCTGCAGTTAAACAGGCTCATCCGGATTTAGATTTAGAATTTGTTCGCTATCCAGGTGAAGGGCATGAGCTTTCAAGATCAGGTCAACCAAATCGTCGATTAGATCGTTTGGAAAAAATCATCGAATGGTTTGATAAATATTGCCAACCTAAGAAAATAGCTGCTAAAAAGAACAAAGATACTAAGATTAAGAATATCAAAGATGATTATCGAAAGAAAATACAAGAGAAAATAAAAGAGATTAAGAAAGATCAATAAAATGATCTTTCCTTTCCATTTTTATAATAACTATCCAAAAATTTTGAGTTATTTACCCAGAATTAGGGATAATTTTTGTTTTTTCAAGGTAAGCTATTATTTTTTGAGTACTTTCTTGAACAGTTTCATTTTCAGTATCACAAATAATCTCTGCATTTGGAGGTTCTTCATATGGGTGGCTAACACCGGTAAAATTCTTAATTTCACCAGCAAAAGCTTTCTCATATAATCCTTTAACATCTCGACGAGCACACTCTTCTACAGAAGCTTTTACAAATACTTCAACAAATTGAGCATTTTCTTCATTCACTTCTTGGCGAGCATTATCACGTACTGAAATATAAGGGGAAATAAATGATACTAAAGTAGCAACTCCATGTTTTGCTAATAATCGTGCAACAAAAGTAACTCGTTCAATATTCATTTTCCGATCTTCTTCGGTAAATCCTAAATCTCGAGTTAATGATTTGCGAACAATATCACCATCAAGTCTTTGCACACGTAAATCACGCTTTAAAAGCTCTTTTTCTAATTCAATGGCAATGGTAGTTTTGCCAGCACCTGATAGACCTGTAAACCAAACACAAAAACCGGGTTTCTGCATATTTTAATTCCTCAATTTAATTATTTTACGAATAAATCTGTTTGCTCAATCAAATACTGGGCAACTTCCGCACGCATATATTCTTTGAGCCCCTCAAATTCTTTATTAATTATCATTTGACGGATTTTCTTACCGCTAATCAAATGTTGATGCTCAGTGCCTTCATGAGGACAAGTGTTATCATTGACCACACCTTCACATTTATCACAAATGAAAAATGATCTGAAACAAATTGGTTCTATTTCTAAATCAGGAAAATTGTCGAATATTTTATGGGCATCAAAAGGTCCATAATAATCACCAACTCCTGCATGATCGCGTCCAACTATGAAATGACTACAACCAAAATTCTTGCGCATTATTGCATGGAAAATGGCTTCTTTTGGTCCACCGTAACGCATTCTAGTTCGGAGTATACCTAAAGCAGCTTTATCTTGTCGATAATAATTTTTGATTAGAATGTCATAAGCGCCTAAAATAACAGGATCCAAGAAATCATCTTTCTTCTTTTCGCCAATAATTGGATTGATAAACAAACCATCAACTAATGTTAAAGCTGTTTTTTGAACGTATTCATGACCAATATGGGGAACATTTCGCGTTTGAAAACCAACAATAGTTTTCCAACCTTTTTCTTTAAATAATGCTCGTGTTTCCAATGGATACATAGTATAATTTTGATATTCTTTAATGTCAGTATTGACTAAATCTATTTTTCCAGCAAATAATTTATCATTTGAGCTTAGAACTTTAGCAACACCAGGATGTTCGCTATCTAATGTTCCAAAAGCACTTTGAGCAACTTCTTTTTTATTATAATTAAAGATCTCTTCTAAGTGTAAAATACCAATGATACCATTACGACCTTTCTCGCCATTAACTAAAACAATATCATCACCAATTGAATATTGTTTAGTAACAGATTCAGCTAAGTCAAAAGTTAACGGAATAGTCCAAGCTAAATCATTCGCTAATCTATCGTGTTTAATAATTGAATCAACATCTTCTTGACCCATGAACCCTTCAATAGGGGAGAAGACACCTCTTGCGATGTTATTTAAATCCTCAACAACTTCTTCATTTATTTGTAGTTGTTGCATTTCACCAAATTCTTGTATTATTTTTTCGCCTTTCTCTTTAGATAGGACTCGATTTGTTAGTTTTCCACCATGTGGGTTTATCATATCAACAATCTCCATTGTATAATAATACCGCTGCAACTAGATTAACACATAATTAGGAATAGCTGGAAATAGGATATTTTTTTTTGGATATTGTCTTCTATAAATCTAACGTTAGATTTCTTTAAATCCAATAATCGCATATTGGATAATTGAAGTATTATTAAAATTTATTCTAAAATATCAAAAGAGAGTAGAATTGGTATTAATGGATGACTCCATTAATACCCTAACTCACTTTTCCCCTTAATTACTCTTTGCACCCTTTGCTACAACTTTTCCTGAGACGGACTTTTCCAAGAAAATATATAAATCATAAAAAATAGCTTCTACTGAACATTCAATTCTTTTTACTCGACCATTAATTAGAATTGTATTCAATATGTTTTCAGTCAACTTTTCTTTAACCCAACAACACTCTTTTGATTAAATGGTGGAACTAGCTATTTAAAGCTATCAAAATTATTTTAGCGACAAATATTCATTGTCTAATTTTGTCGTTTAATTTGGTATAATTGATTTAGCTAAAGAGTCTATTTTTAGTAAAAATTCACTATTTGGATAATGATTAATGATCGCTTCTATTTGTTCTTGATATTTTCTAAATTTATTTTCTTTATGATTTATTTTAGAGAACAAAACAGCCCAAAATATACCCAAAGCAGCTTTTTCTTCTATCTGCTGATTATTTCGATAAGTACTCGCGAAATCAATTAATTCATTGGTTACATTATCAACAATACTCTCATCTGTAAAACCTGAGTCAAGAATAATAAAATTCATTCCTTCTATGAATTTTATTTGTAAATTGACATTATATGAGTTAATTTTAGCTATTTCTTTTACTAAATTTAATAAGCTATATTTGCCTTCCAAATTGCTTGCAGTATAGGATAAAATTCCTTCATTTATTGCTCTAGCAATTTTAATTGGTATTTGACTATCATTCAAGCTAATTCTATTAGCTCTTTCTAATTCTGATTTTATATTTTCCAATAATTTGATTTGTGCCGTTCTTCCAAGATAGCTAATTAAACGTATAATATTATCAATAAAATTATACTGCTTATAGTATCTTGTAATGAATTTCAATCCCTTATTATTTAATAATTCAAGTAATATTCTGACTGCTTCCCCATCTAATCTTGCAGCTCTCAATGTTACAGCTCTAACAAGAGGATCAACTAATTCAATTATCATTTTCTTATCGCTTAATTTATCGATATGTTTTAAAAGCTCCAACCTTGAAATATTGAGCTTGGCAGAATTGAACCCGTACATTCCAACAGAAAAAATTAATGCTTTTGTATGGATTATATCATTCATAATAAATTTCGGATCACTTGATTCTAATTCTTTGAGATATTGTAATTGTTCTGCTATTTTAGCTTCATCTGTCGCAGCGACTGTTAAATCATCACTTTTTGTAACTTGATCTTGAATTTGATCAATAGTTTGACGATCTGCTGGTATTTGGCCAGTTTCTCGTAAATGGTCGCGTAATTCTTCATCAATTTCGATAATAGCATCAATCTCTTCAACTAATTTGATAGGTGTTTTAGGTGAATTTTGTTGATTCACAATTTCTTTAGCAATATGTTCAATATCATCTAGATTGTTTAGATCATAAGCTAATATTATACCTCTGCGACCTATTTTTAGTGAGTCGTATTCTTCAATACGCATTGTTTTTTGTATTGCTAGCAATTTGGATTCAGCAATTTGATAGACATTATTTTTGTCTTGTTCTTCTTTTAATTTAGCAATGAATTTAATATCTAAAAATTGATCCCAAAGATGATAATGTTCAAGTGTATAGCTTAAGCGATAAACATCTTGGAAAAATTCTTTGTCTTCTTTTTTCAGAAGATATTCAGAATCCTCAATTATCCTCCTCATAGCTATTATACAATCATCACAATGTTCCTCAAATTTACTATCAATTCGTGCAAGATTGATTATTGCATTAATAACACCTTCTTGCAGGATTTCATTAACATCTTCATCATTCATAGTGCTTTTTACTTTAGTTCCTTGACCGTTAATGTCTTGCTCAAAATTGCTAATTGCAAAACAACTAAATTGGTTGTAAATTTTTTTAATACTAATACAATCTTGATCTTCAAGATAGAATAAAATGTTCATGAAAACCTTTGCATTGAGTAATTGCATTGTTTCCATTAATGGATAAATAGTAGCCTTTTCTTGCATAGAATCAAGTATTTTTAGTAATTCATTATCTGTTCCCCATTTAATCAATTCGATTGAAGCTGTCGAAATTACTTTGTATATCTGTTTATTAATAGGAAATCTAGCAATAATATCAAGAAAATCGGAGAAAAGTTTGGTTCTGTTCATCCCTCTTGTCGATTGACTATCAATAATAACTAAAGTGATAGCTTTAGCTAAATAATCTATTGATAAACTTTCATCCTCCGCCCACCATGCCAGTTCAATTAATTGATTGAGTATTATTCGCTCAGAATTGTAATCCCCTTTGTGACTAAATGATTCAAGAATGAGATAAAGTACTTCTGAGAATTCCTCTGTTTTTCTTTGTTCGTATTTTAAATCAATCCTTTCTCTAATAGCTTTTATTTCGGTGAAAATTTCTTGTTTAGATAATTCCAAATAATTTTTTCTTAAATTTTTCAAATCTGTTGGCATTGAATTTTCACCTTTTGTAGCACTAACAAGTTAAGCTATTTATAATATAATCTATATTATTCTTTATTCTATAGGCAAATAAAACTATTCAATGATAAAAACCTTACAACCACCTCTCTCTTTGGAGTATTTTATCTGGCATCTTTAAGACTGTAAGTGCTTTAGGTAAACAAACAAATTTAAATGGAAACGTTCCGTATTGTTCCCCCATGAAATGTATTGGCAAATCTTTCGTAGCTAAATTTTCGAGAATAATTTTTTTACCTTGTAATAATTCCACTTTTTTATGTTTGATATGAGTACCTTTCTTTAATCTGCTAACAATGATCAATTTTTGAACAAAATTTACATTACCAACTAATGTGATATCTAACAAACCATCATCAAGTTTAGCATTAGGGCATAAGAGCATTTTATTTCCAGCACATATACCATTACCTATGGCTACATCTAAAGCATCTAGTTCTCGAATGGTTATACCATCATCAATTGTTAATCTCATTGGATGAGGTTTATATGTTAATATTATTCGTAAAAGATTGAACATGTAAGCTCCAGGTGAGCTTTGACCTAAACTTGAAACAGCTACAGCACCACTTATGCCAGCTCCAACAATACCAACAACATAACGACCGCCATCATTTGCCTCTATACAATCAACTTTCTTTGTTTCTTTAGCTAAAAGCATTTCAACAAGATCATCAATTTTATTTGTGATTCTTAAGCTAAAGGCATTATCATTTCCTCTTCCTGCTGGTAAAAGGCATAAAGTATTTTTGAATCCCATTTGTCCTATACCTGTTAATACTTCATTAACAGTACCATCCCCCCCATATGCGCAAATGATTTTATGATCATTTGATTTCTCCTTAACAATTTCAATTGCATGATTTCTAGTATTTGTCCAAGCAACTTCAAAATCAATACCTGCTTCTTTAAAAGCTGTTTCATGTTCAGGCCATTTTTTCTTTGCCCTTCCAGCAAAAGTTTCAGGGTTACAAATAATTAACAAAACGCTATCTCCAATTATGCTTTTAATCAAAAATATTTTTCATATTTTAAATTTTTTTTGAACGATTTTTGTCTATAACAAAAAATACTTAATAGTATTCATAAAATTTTATACTTGCCACAATAAATCAAATAAAAAAGAGATCATATGAAAAATAAAACTAAAATTGTATCTGTCGCATTCAATTAAAATTCATTCTATGTGGTTAAATAGTCGAGGTTGCAGATATGCTAAATAAAAATAATTTGGGGCATGTAAAAAAACTCCTAGCAAGGTGTAGAGTTGGTTTATTACTGATAGTATTTTTTATAACACCTATAATTTTCAATAATCAATTAAATATTGGTAATACCTTAGGCCATAATGATCTTGCACATCCAATGGAATTATATTCTCTCTATAATTCCACTGCCCCCAATTTTGATGGTTTGATAAAGTTTAATGGTAGCTCAAATATTGAAGAATGGTCATCAGCAGCAGTTTATTATATGTTCAATAAAGATGAGGAGTTAGAGTCTAAATTACTAATAAAGAACGACAATAAAAATCTGTATATCGCATTAGATATGACAAATCAACAAGTAGAAAGTAACACTACAACTTGGGGAATGGGATTATATTTTGCTAGAGATCATAATGGATTATTAAGCTCTTATGATTTAGCTATTCAGCTAATAGGTAATGACACAGGTACATTTGTTATATATTATCACTATAGTATAACTACAAGTGATTGGGTTATATCAGAAGCGGGTTTTGCTGGCAGTCCTTTACCATCAAATATTATTGCTAATGCTGATTTTGCTTCCTCGTACTTTGAATCAAATCCACATAGACAATATGAGATTCGTGTACCTTTAGCAATATTAACTAAGCAACCGGGAGATGTAATTGCTATCGGATTTGAGTCCTTTACTAATTATGATTTCAGCGATGATGAAATAACATGGCCTTATGTAAGTACTACTCCATCTGATATAAGATATGATGCATCTTATTGGGGGGATGTGTATTTAGCAAAATATCAAGAATATTCTCAATATTCAATCGAAGAGGATTTTTATTTTAGATCAGCAGCGAAGGGAGCTAATAATGGGACATTTATTATTGAAGCAGATATTGATGGAAATGGTGATTCAGAATTAATTGTTAGTTCTAATCGAACTATCACTGGAGAAAGCAATGCTATGGCTATCTTCGATTACATAGATGGAAGCTTAGTTCGTATATGGACTTCATGGACAACAAGTCATCAATCAAAGATGTTTTTAATAAGAGGATTAGCAGCATATGACTTTAATAGCGATGGCAAGGATGAAATCTATGCTGTGGGTGATGACAGTAGAATACTAAGATTCTCATCTTGGAATGGATTAGACTTTGATAGTTCAGATTATGCTTATACTCATACAAATGCTCTAACAGGTTACATTACTATTGGTGATGCAACAGATGATGGTTTAATTAATATTGTAGCAGGCGATCAAATTGGTAATATATTAATTTTAGATTATAATGTTGGTTCTAATAGCTTTAGCCAAAACGCTAAAATTTCAACTGCTGCTGCTTTAGGAAATGGTGCTACAAAAGCTCATGCGGTACAAGTTGGTGACCCTGATGATGATGGTAACTTGGAGCTCTTAGTATTATTCCAAATAGATTTAGATAATTCTATCTCAACAACAAGACTTGGTGTTTATTATAATAATCCATCCAGATTTGTTGATAATGTTGATGACGATCTTCCCAAAGTTTCATTAGCTGTAACAGAGGATCACTTCGGTCACACTCTTATTGTGGATGATGTCGATAATGATGGTGAGAACGAAATAATAATAGTAGGTCAAGATTATCTAAAGATTTTTGGTGGAATAATATTTACTGATCCTTCGCCAGCATTAGAGTTTTTAGTTAATGATAAATCAAATGAACCTCTGATGGGTGGTGGTGCTACAGTAGCTGATATAGATGATGATAGCTTTAACGAATTAATTTTCAGTGCAAACAATGGTACAATTTACATCTATAATATAACAGATTCAGGCACTGATACATTAACCTACCAAAAGGAGTGGTCTAGTGATTTAGGAATGATGTTTGGTAAAAGAGGGTCTATGGTGGTAACTGATATTGATTCTGATGGCGAGTCGGAGTTAATTACAGGTGATTCTTTTGGACAAATTATGATTATTGGAAGAACCGCCCCACCAACTATATCAATCACTTCTCCTAGTTCAGGTGCTACTTTTTCATCATCCCCAGTAAAATTGACTTGGGAATCAGCTGATGATTTTGTTATTCATCATTATGATATATTTATCAATGAAGGGTTAATAGGATCAATCCCCGGTGGACAAGATAGTTTCTTTGTGCCATTATCATTATCAACAAATGAGATCAAGGTCATTGGTTATGATGTTAATGGTAAGAATGCAACAGATTCAATAACAATTGGTTATACTGCTCTTGCACCTGAAATTCTCTTTATAAGTCCTGAAAATAACTTTTATACAAATGCTGACTCTTATGATGTAGAATATGAGATTACTGATCCAAATTATAATTTCAATTATTATCTCATCTATGTAAATGGTGTTCTGGAAGCTAACTTAACAGGAACAAGTCAAGGTGCTTTTGGTACCTATCCAGTAATTTTAGGTCTTAATGGATTAAATAATATAACTATTATTGCTTACGACACTGTTGGAAATTATGGAAAAAATTCTATTTTCATAATAAAGGATAAAATAGTTGATGAATTAGAAATTAACGCCCCACAAACAGGTTCATACACTAAATCTTCTGAAGTGCAATTACTCTGGTCTTCTACAGACACACTAAGCGGAATAGCTTATTTTGAACTTCGTTTGGATGGTGTACTACAAGGAATCACTACAAATCATTATTATATTTTTAACTTACCGATAGATAAATCCTATGATATTAGAGTAACAGCTTATGATCATGTTGGAAATAGTCTTGACAGATTAATATCTGTAACAAGGGATACAATTAATCCGAATATAACAATCACGAGCCACGCTTCAGGATCTTATATTTCAACTTCAACTATTAATTTGGTTTGGCAAGCTTTAGATAATATTGGTGGTTCTCTTATCCATCACTCTGAGGTGATTGTTAATCAGGTAACTGTTTATTCTGGAACAGACTTTAATCGAATAATTAATCTTGGAGTAGAAGGAGTAAAAGATATCCTTGTAACAGTTTATGATTTAGCAGGTAATAGTGCTACAAAACACATAACTATTTATTATGACAAGTATGCACCATTTATAGAAATCACTTCACCTATTAATAATTATAATACAAGCATTGATTCTGTCATATTAAGTTGGACGGGTAATGATCTTGGAACTGGCATTAAAGAATATTTGATATATATTAATGAGGTTCTTTATCAAACAATAACAAATCCAATAATTAAAACAGTTGAACTTCCTATCCCAGTTGATACGATTTCAAATATAACTGTTCAAGCGAAAGATTTCACTAATAAATATGCTATCGATACTGTATTTGTTAATCATGATTCGCTTCTATCAACAATTATGTTAACTTCACCAGCAGAACCCTTTTCAAATTCATCCACAACAGATCTAACTATTTCTTGGGATATTGCAAATATTCCTGATTTAAATGAATTTATCATATTAGCAAATACAACTGAAGTTGCAAGAATAAGTGAATTATCTACACGTTCAACGATTGTAGATGTAGAATTTCTAGGTCCTACCGGATATCCTGTTATTAATATTACAATAATAGCTAATACTACAACATTTGGATTATTTTTCTTTGATACTAAAATGGTTAAAATCGACCGTGTCAATCCAACATTATCCATTTTATCTCCAGCTAATAACACTTATGTTTTTTATCAAGGGCTTTATGTTTTATGGTCTGGTTTTGATATTGGTACTGGAATTCAATATTATTCAATTATTGAAAATGGTTCACCATTAGGTATTTGTAGTTGTAGTAGAAATTACCATTATATGTATTTCATAGCAGGAGATGGAATCTATAACATAACAATATTGGCATTTGATTTTGCAGGAAATACAATATCAAAGACTATTTTCCTAAATGTCTTCTTACTATTACCAGAATTTTCGACTCAATTAAGTGATATAATTTATACTCAAAATGGAATATTTAATTTTGAATTATCAGTTGATAATCCACAATCTGGAGTAAATAGAATTATTGTATTAATGGATAATAATAGAGTTTTTCTAAAAGATTATTTGGCTGAGGATGAAGCATTTAGTGAAGATATATTTGTTAATCAAACACATTATTCTACTATACCTGGTTTACATACCCTGAAAATTGGTGTTGTTGATGTGTTTAATCGTGAGAAAATAATATCATACACGATTAATATTGATATTAATGCGCCAGAATTTACATTCAACCAAATAAGTATCGATTCCCAAATATTCAGTGCAAGTGCTTTTCAATTTACTAAACTAAGAGATGGACCAAATATTCACATTTTAAAAATAACAGTTTATGATGATACGATTATCAATAGAGTTGAATTAATAATTACCAATAATGATGGATTATATCTCAATTATTCAATGACTGAAGAAATAGCTACTAGAGCTACTACTACAAATTATGAAGTTGAAGTAGATTTTGGAGCTTTAGAAGAAGGGGATTATCAATTTATATTTGTTGCTTATGATGAAGCAGGTAATTCTGCTTTTAAAACTGTTAATATCACACTTGTTCTAGAAGGAACAATACCTTGGATAAGTCAAGGAAATAACATTATCTATTTATCTGTAGGTATTTTGGTTTTTGCTGCTCTTGCAGCAGTACTTGTTGTTGGTTTACGTAAACCGATTTTAAACAGAAATTGGGAACCTGAGGTAATTGCTGTTTTGTATGTTAGAAGTACAGGCTTAACTTGTACATACATCCCATACAATCCAAAATTAATTCAGGAAGAGCAATTAGTAGGAGGAGCTATGATTGCCATACAAAGTATTCTTGAAGAAATCACTGGTGAAAGAAGAAAAGCTAGAGTTGAAACACTAGAAATTGGCACAAAAAGTTTACTTTTATTTGCTGGGGATTTTGGATTTGGTGGATTATTAGTTAAAGCTGTTAAACCTATCCACAAGGAAAAATTAGAGAATTTCACAAAGAAATATGAGAGAATTTACCGAGAACCACTTAAGTCACAATATTTTGTTGATGCTGCAGCTTTTGAAAAATCATACAATTTAGTGTATGAATTCTTTGGCTCATTAGACATTACAAAAAGAATTACTGAAAACGGTTTAACTGGTCAATTAAAAGAAATACAAGAAACTCGAGAGCAACCAGTCACTCCCGCACCATTACCTATAATCCCCGATAAAGAAGAATTGCTAATAGAAACTGCTCCTATAGATGAATTATTGCAAACGATATCCAAAGAAGCTAAAAATAGATTAATGAAAATTATCGAAGCAACTCCAAAAGTCATATTAATGCTAGTGGAATTCAAGTTAGATGAAGCTGAGAAACAAGTTAATTTGATCATAAAAGATATAGATTTTCTATTAAAAATAGAACGAACAAATAAAGATCTATATTATTTCATACAATCTATGATGAACCTTACAAAAGATATCTATTCAGGCATTGAAAATGGCCGACGTGGAAATAAAAAGGAATTACAATTAGCAGTCGAAAAAGCAACAAAGCTTTGGTTTGAAGAAATCGCTGAGAAGTGGTCAGCTGTTTTCTAAGAATTAAAAAAGAAAATCTCTCTTAAAGAGAGAATTTTTTCTTTATTTTTTTATTAACCAAGTTGCTCAAAGATTGGTTCTTGATTTTGTAATTGTCTAACAGATGGTGGGCGAATACCAAAGTAACTTTCTACAAGAAGTGGAACAGCATCGAAGTCATTTAGATTAATTAGTTCATTTGATAGTTGGTACTTGTAATTGATTTCAAAGTCAACAATAAATTTCTTGAGAGTTTCTTTATGAATTTCCTTAACGTCATTCATTAGAAGTATTGCGTTACCAAAATAACCTGGGCAGATGATTAGTCGTTTTTCTCCATATTCTATAACTTGTGCAGTTAATAATGAATCAGATTGCCCAGTAATTTCCGCTAGGATACCTAATATTCCAGTCATTGCCCCGCCAAAAAGCTGTGAATCATCAAAAAGATCTGGGGAATAAGGAACGAATGTGACAGTTAATCCTGTTTTAGCAACATATGCTACTGCATCGACAGCCTTCTTCCAACCTTTATTCACATTTCGTTTCTTAACTGTTACAGCAACAATAGATGATAGAATAATTACAGCAAGAGCTCCAGCTCCAATATAAATTAACATCATCATATTTTCTTGGAACCAATTACTACCAGGATTTGAAGTTGGTGGAGGAGTAGTTTGAGGTTGATAAAATGCAACTCCTATTTGATATAAACTAGTCATTTCATTACCAGCTGTATCTGTGATAATAAATTGTAAATAATAATTGCCTTCGTTGAAATCACTAAAGTCAATGGAAATATAATAGTAGTAATAATAAATCGCTGGATTAGATAGTTCCAAATCATAATTCATATTATATGTTTGGTTAAAATCGTCACCTGTAATTCTAATATCAACACCAGAAATACCATAAAGATCTGAAACAGCAATACTAAAGTTATGTAGATTTGAGCTATCTTCTCTAATTTCAATTGAATTTGATATTAAGCTGAGTAATTGTGAGTTTATCACAGCTGAATTTGGTATTATATCTGGATCCACTTTATCAAGAACAATATAGGAAACAAAATAGCTACCCCGATCATCTTGATCTATTACAGTAATAGTTAAATTATGATCATAACCACTGCCTACAAAATTACTTTCAGAGACATTTATTGGTAAAGAGAAGGTTGTGTGTTGTATTGTTCCTCCAAAATCTGTATAATAAACCGTATTGGTAGCATCAGCTTCAATTTGAATTTCAGCGACACCAAAATGTGGATCAATAATAATTAAATCAAATTGGAAATCACCATTATTTATTATCATCGTTTCTTCGATTGATACATCAAATTCAGGTGGAGATGGATAGAAGAATACTGTTCTTGATGTATTAGCTACATTTCCTGCTAGATCAGTAGCTACAACGGTAATAGTATATTCACCATCTAAATAATCACTGATATCAACATATTGTTGCGTTGTAGAGCTTGTAAAAGTACCAACTAACTCATCTTCAATATATACTCGATAACGATAAATCGCTGTTCCATCATCTCGTCCTGTCCAATCTATAAATAACGTTTCTTCAGTAACAGGAAAGCCAACTAGAGGTAGTACTATATTCACTATTGGCGCAGTTTGATCAATTGTAAACCATTTTGTATCTTGGTAATAATAAGAGCCACTTATATAAATTGCAACAGTAATGTTAATAGTACGATAATCATCAGGAGCGATGGTTCCTAAAATCAATTCAAGATCAATAAGAATATTGGTTATATCTGCAGTGTAATTCTGATAAGGAATACCATCAACGAATACACAGTATAGTTCAGGGATAATATTTATCACTCCCCAAGTCATGTTAAGGAATAAAATGCTAGTATAAGTTAAATTAGTTATTGGATCAATAATATAGAATGTTGGTTGAAGCGGATCATGAATTACATTGATTATATCACTATTAGTTCTATCTAAATAATCTACTGCTTCTATTTCAACGGTATAATTAGCATCAATTGAGATATCTAGTATATAAGTTGTTATTAAATCATCATCGATAGTATATATTAAAGTACCATTAACGTAAATATTGTATTCTTTTATACCTGCTCCTAAATCATTAGCTATCCAACTCACTGTTACATTATCTGAGCTAGTTATATAGTTGTTATAAGGTGAGATAATACTTATTGTAGGGTTTGTGAAATCCACAGCAAGCTCAAAAAGATCGATATCAAGATTGCCTGCTTTATCATATATGGTAATTAATATTTCCTTTAATCCTTCTTCAGCAAAAATTAAGGTATCATTTTCATCAGTTGCCGAATATGTTTCATATAATTCACCATTAATCTCTAATTCATAATAGTCTACACCACTACCCCCAATTTGATCGGAACCAATCCATTCAACAAACAACGATGTATATTCAGTATAATAAACACCATCAGGTGTCATCGGTAGACTTGGTGCTATAAATGATACAGTTGGACTAATCATATCTCTAATGATTGATATGCTTTTAGAATTCATATTTCCTACTTTATCATAAGCAATTACAGTAAAATTGTATTCTTTATCGTTATTTAAATTGACTGTATAATAGAAGTAAGAAGTACTTCCCTGTAAAATTCCATCCTTCAACACTTCAAAATAATCTATCCCAGTTAACAAATCAGATGAATCCCATTCTATATCAATAGATGATACTTTCACTATTGCTCCATCTGAAGGAGATGTGATATTTAATAGAGGTGCAACATTGCCATAGATTACAAAAACTGTATCAAGCCCAATATTCCCTTCGGGAGAGTCTATGGCTATAACAGTTATATTATAAACACCATCTCCTGATCCATCAACTTCAAGATTCAAATCATAAAACAATGTCGAAATTCCAGTTGCAATTACAGAATCATTAAGATAAATAGTAAAAGTCACAGGATCAAATTGAGGATCATAAGCTAAATAACTTACTTCTATATCAGGATCTTTTGTAGCAAAATTATTCGTTGGGTTAGTAATAACTACTTCGGGGGAACCTGTTCCGAAAACAACTTTGATTTGATAACTGTCAGATTTATTGGTTATATCATAAGCAGTGACAGTAATATAATTAGTACCAGGTTGAATTGCCACGTAGGCTCCTGTCTGGCCACTACCTGCTCTTGTGGTAAGAGATTCATTAACATAAATATCATAGTGATGAATGGGTAATGAATTTGTACTCATTTCCCAAGTTACAAAAACTGTTTCTTGGTTTGTAACAAAACCACTCGTTGGTGAGGTAATAGTGATTTCAGGGGTAGTACCTTTGCCTAGCACAATGATTTGACCAAAATTATCAGTAATAATTGCTTCAGTATCTCCATCTTTATCGATATCCAAACCGATAATTGAATTCCTCATTCCTGGAGAAGTTCCTAAATCACCAGACCATTCAATAACATAACTTAAATCTTCAACATCTGGATCACTATTATTGTCTGTTATTTCATAAATAATTACTGTCCCATTGCTACACCCAACGATAAGTTCGTTCTTAGCATCACCATCGATATCGAACACTCCTGCTCCACCTGCCATATCAGGTTGTGAATTGGAGTCATATAGTATAAGTTCTAATGGTGGACTAGGTAGGCTAAATGTGAAATAACCAAAAATCTTCAAATTATATCTACCAACAATGATAGTTTCACGAACACCATCGTTATCTACATCCTCAACAACAATTGTATGACCAAAAGCATCATAGGTTGATGGTGATGAAGTTATTGGTAAATCATCTTCATGAAAGCTACCAGCATTTGTTGGATTATCATAACCTGTACCTGTATCAAATTCAACAATTTGCAGTGCAGTATAAGATAAGCTATCATCAGCAGTAAATTGAGATAACATTAAAGTTTCAAGATAATATTCCTCATTATCCATATCAGCTATTTCTACATCATGGATTTTTGTTACTGGGTACAACCCAGCAATATCTGGTAAAGTCCAATAACCATTGACTATAAAATCATCTTTATTTGATCTGTAGTTTAAAACACCTAAATATCCTAAAACATCAGAAATCACAATATTAACACTTCCATCCCAGATATTGTCAGCATCACCTATAGCAATATATCCTGTCAAGGGATCAAAATTATCAAAACAGTATGAAGCGCTATCGAACTCTTTAGTAACAGTGTTCCAATCAAATAATCTCAAAATATATTGGCTATCACCAACAGCATAAATCTCGTCCTTTCCATCCTCATCAAAGTCATAACACTCAATACCTCTAATTGCAAAAGTGAAATAGGAGCTTTGAGATGATAACCATGATTCCCAAATGCGGGTAATTGCTCCACCTACATAATCATAAATTGCCAAGAGGTTGCCATCTCCAGAGACTGTTCTATTTGAACTAACAATCAATTCTAAATCACCATCTCCGTTAATATCGCCAGTTCCTAGAAATGTCCCATTATTATACCCAATAGCTTCATCTTTAATGTTAAAATTATCTTCAATAACAAATTCAACAAAATTGTTTGAATGCCCTAAATGGAGGTCTCCCCAGTATTGAGGATTTGTTCGATAATCTTTTTGACCGGTTTCAATAAATGGCCAACCACCACTGTTTGTAGCAGTAGTTTCTTTAGTAGTAGCTTCAACACCGAATCCAATAATCCTATCCTCGATTACTAATGTATAGGGAATCTCAATTTCATACATTCTGTGATCACTTGCATTATTAAAAGCAGATTTACCAAAGCTAGTATCAAAAATAATGCCACTAATGGTCATAGGAATGCCTAACGAACCAGTTTCTACAATATCCCAGGTGCTTATACTTGGATTATAGCTATATAGTTCCAAAGTATCAACTGAAGAAATGTTGAGATATTTGATTATGTAATCATATTGGCTTGCAAAACCATTATGATCAAGATCTAAATATACTGCTGCTCCCCATTCTAAGCTGGGGTAACGAATGGTAAAAGTAGTAATATCAATAGCAACACATAATGTATCATTATTATTTTGAACTAATAACTTGCCTCGTGGTACATCAAGATAGTTATAAACATCATAAACAGCTGCTGAAGACCATTCACCTGAAAGGTCATAAGGTGTAAAATCAATTGTACCATCAATGTAGGGAGAGGTGTCATTCCAAATAGAGAAAAGTTCTATTGGTTCGGAATTTTGATTATGACCTCTAACTGGTGTATAATTGAATTGTTGTATTGTTATAAATAATGATAAAACTAGAATAATAATTAAAGTAAATTGAACTAATTTGCTTTTAGAATTTAATCTGCTTTTAATCATGAACTTTTCTTCCCTTGAAAGTTTTTTTTTAATTTATAATCGAGGTTTTTATAGAACCTACTTTCATCTAATATTTGAAATTGATGAATTTGAATAAAAGACTTTACATTTAGGAAAATAACGACAAAAAAAGAAAAAAATTAAAGAGAATTACCTCTCTTTAATTATTTTTTAGCAAAGGCTTTTTGTATATCAGATAATTGTTCTCTCGAGTGATTTAAGACAACTATGAATTCTACTGTTGATTTACTCTTTGGTTTTGTTCTTAAAATAGCTAGTACTAGATTTATCGTCATAAGTCCAAGATCAAAGATTATTGTAGACATTTTTTCTCCATCAGGGATAACCGTTGCAAATGATTGCTTCCCTTTAGAGATTCGAACAAATGGATTGTCAATAGTAGAGAAACTTAAGAATTGATTTCTTGCTGTATTCCTCAGCCAGATGTCTTTTGAACCTCGAGCTTCCATAATATTTCCTTCCCGAGATCCATCTAAAGCAATATCACAAAAACCATTAACAATCATATTCGTGAGTCTATCAGTAGGGTTCTCATTAGTTATTTGTACTCTTATGATATTACTCCCTGGTAAAGTTAAATAGGTCATTTCCATTTTTTGGCCATAGAGGAATGCTTTATCTTCTTTTATTGTCCATTTTGCTTTTATTCCCTTCCAAGGCCCTTCTTCGACAATTTGTGTTTTCACTTTTTCTGGTTTAATCAATAAATCGCTATCTGTTGCATTAAAGGCTACAGGAAAAATACCACCAATGTATGTATCTGTTAAGAATTTTGGTTTTATTTCAGGGAAATTGTCCTCTACAAAGGTTTTTCCTTGCTTATCTGTTAATCGTATGAGGTTGCCACCAATATCTAATGGTACTTTAAAGGAAATTTCTCCATTGTTCAAAGCCCAAACTTTATGGCCTTCAATGTTGTCTTCCTTTATCTCAACCTTATCATCAGTTGTTACTAAAAGATGGAAATCAAAATCTAATTTAAATTCGCCATTAAAATGAACAGTTATTTTTTCAATTGAGTTTGAAGTTTTCTCTGGAGCTTCAATTTCAATTGATAAGGGATTTGGTTTAAAGGCTTCTAATTTTGGCATTTGTATAGTATCTTGTAGTCCATCTTTGGTTACAAACTTGCCCTTCCAACCTTTAGGTAAAATTAAACTTAATGTCCCTTCAAGTGGGTAATTGGTAATATTTGCGAATGATAACTTCTTTGTTACTTTTAAACCAGTTTTGATAAGATTACTATCAATCAATTGCAATGATAGAATGGGTTCTAAATTGGGGCCATAAAGTTCCTCTTCAGGTGAAAATTCTTTATGATTTACTAACTGATTCCATCTTCGTCGTACTTCTTGAACTGAACTCCAACCAAAGCTTTGCCATAGATGAATAGGTATCTTTGTTTCTTTTGGTTGTATTTCAAGTAATTTACTTTCGATTGTACTTGCATAACCGCTATTAGTTCGTATTTTTTCAATATTTTCTGGTTCCCAAATACAAGCTTTAATGTGGTTAATAATTAATCCTTCTACAGCACTCCAGCTTTCATGCCATGCTTTAGCATCAGTAGGAATTAATGTATTTGACATAAAATCAGTTAAGTATTCACCGACATAGATTTTACCTTTAATTGGTGCAAAAACTTGTCCATAAGCTGAATATGGATTTAGATTAATACCTCCTGAATGTGTTTGTACTCTAGCTGAGGCAGATATTGCATTATCAGTAATATTAGTGTATTCACACCAAAATTCTACTTCGTCTTTTCCAGTACAAACTCGTACATTCTTCTTAACTAACAATCCAGGTACTTGTATGCTTTCTGCTTCTAAGGTTAAAACCATTTCACAGTTATCTTTTGATATTTTGTATTTGTGTTTTAGTGTTCTATCTAATGATAAACCATATGGTGGACCTGCAGCTAAATTAATCGGAGTGCTATTGAATGATTCTTGTTGAAAAGCTCGAATAAAGCCACCTTCCAAGGAAGCTCTGATGGTGAGTTTATCGGTAACCAAATAAACATTCTCTCTTTCTTTGTCTTCAAAATGTTCCAATAAATCAGCTTTGTTAGCAATAACATTGAATTCATAATCAGGCATAGGTACTATATCATTGCCAATTTTGACATTTGGTGTTATGATCAAAGTATATTTGTCATTCGTAGTATCCTTTGGGATT
>JAEORJ010000384.1 GCA_016840945.1 Candidatus Gerdarchaeota archaeon | reverse complement strand
TAGAACTGCTTGCAGACGGACCAGTAGCCGATGTGGCTGCCCCCCATGACGATCTTGCTGATATAGTATCTTAAAGATTCTTTTTTTAGGTATAATTCCATTATTTTCAATATATTTTGTTATTTGAATCATTACTTGGGTATATTTTTCATGATCACTCTTATTTGCAAAAGTGATAATTAAATGTGTTCTTCCTTGAACCCAAACAAAACAATCTAAATTAGCTATAATAACATTCAATGGTTGAGGGATTACTTCATAAATTCTCATTGATTCCTCAATCTTTTCAAAAATGCCTTTGAGAATAGCTTCAGTTTTACTATTAGGTATCTTAACAACTTCAAGAATCCATCCATCTAAACTAGCAACGAAGAAATTGGTCAATATATCATTAGATGTTGGTGCTTTTATTTCCTCTTCCAATAATAGATAGCTACTCATATCAACAGTTTTTAACGATTGTTCTTCCTTAAAAACAGGAATCCTATAAGCATCTACATGTCCTCTAAATAGATTGTTATTATCGATCAAAACAGCGTTTAGATGTTTTTCTCCATTAATAATATGTTGAACTCTATACGTAACTAATTTCATACCAAAGAAATCCTGATGTTCTGTTTTTGATAGATATGAATTACTATTGTCAACATCAAAGATCATTTCAGCATTACATAGTTTGCATTTAATACTTACTGTGTTAGTATATATTCCAGTAATTTCATCAGTCATTTTTCTTTCACTCAATTATCTCATTATATTCATCAAAGAACTCATTAAACCATTTTTTAAGCTCAGTAATTCCCTTTCCATTAAAACAAGAGACTTCAAAATAAGCTTTGAAATTAGGCATAATAAAATCCAGTAAAGAATCATCAATAGCATTTTCTAAATCGACTTTATTCTTAACTAAAATAAAAGGAGGAATTTCTATTTTGGCTTCATTATAATAGCCTTTAGTTAAATTAACCCAATCATTCAAATCCATAAAACTCTGGACGTTATTGGATGCCAAAACGAAACATATTAAATCAACAGCATTAAAGGTAAATCTAGCTGAATCTCGTGTTGCATGAATGGGTAAATCTAATTGTCCAGCTAAATCAAATAATTGAAACGTACCTTGATTATCTTCAGTCTTAAATTGCTCAATTTCTATGAAAAGTGTTCTATGATAATCACAGCTTCCTTCCATATCTTTTAATGGAATCTCATTTCTAAGTAATTTTGTTAAACTAGTTTTTCCAACAGCTCCTGAACCAAGTATGAGTATTTTTCGAATTTTCTTTTTGTATTTAATATAATCAAGATATTCCATTTTTTTAATGCACCTATTTTCCTTTCTTTTTTTATCACCTCTGCCCATTTTTTCCCTTTAAATTAGTACTGGGTTTTTACTCAATTGGTTTCATAGCTTTAAAGGTATTAACCATAGTCGCTGATTTTAATTTAATAAATCCTGCTTCTTTAAACCATTCAGAAAACTGCTTCTTTGAGAAATAACCATATGTTCCTTTAACAACTCGAGCTGTGATATCTAAATAAGGATTCGTCACTTCAGAGGTTCCCTGACCGCCAAAAATTAATCCACCAGGCTTTAAAACGCGATACATTTCTTTTACTCCCCGCAAAGGTACCTCTAACCAATGGAGGAAATTAGAGAAGAATATTATATCAAATGAATTATCTTCAAAGATATTCATATTATTAGCTTCAGCTTTAATAAAGATAGGAGGATTTTCAAGCTGTTCCCAAGTAGTATCTTTGTAACCTTTTCTAGCAATATTTTGACAAAATTCTTCTTTGGCGATTTTTAATAAATCTTCATCATAATCAATAGCGGTAATTTTCATGTTTTTATTTTGGAAACGAAGCCAGAGATCAGCTGTTTCATAACCTGGTCCACAACCAACATCAAGCAATTTCGTACCAGCAATTTTTCTCATATTGATAAAATTCATGGCTGAATCTCTCAGCGATTGATAAATTGTCCCTGCTAAAACTGAATCCCAATTAAATAAGGCTAATCTTCCTGTATAATCATGAAATTTACCCTTAAGTCTATCTGGAATGCTAGCGGCATAAACCTCGAACACGTCATTAAAATCTTCAATAAATTTCACTTCTGGTTTTTCAATAACAATATTTTCATGTAACAAATACTTGTTATCAATTATCGTTAGCACTTGATCGTTTACCATAACTTTGAGAAAATCATCAACATATTTTGAAGGTTGTTCCCAACCAAATTCAGTTACTAAATCGTTTTTGGTTCTAGGTTTCTTTAAATATTCAATAATATTTGCTTCTTTTAAATTATTAAGAACAAGATAACGGCTATATCTTTCAAGCTCGTTTCTTCTACTAACAGTATTCCCTAATTTTAATAAAGGCCACCAAGCTTTAATGGTTTTGTATAAACTATACATTTTAAGTGATCCCTACTGCTTTTCCTTTAATAGCAAGTTTGAATTAAAAGATAATTTCCTTTTAATTTTATTAATTTTACTTGCTTAATTACTTTCAAAGATTAAAATAAAGAAAAGCTAATATTAGTCTTTCTACGGGGGCATATTTCTGATTGATAGGTATGAAGATAGCTTCTAGTAGTGATATGTTTAATCTAGAAGAATGATTAATTATTCAGTAGCTTTTCAACAAATTCCCAGAGTTGTTGAGTAAGGTTAGTCTCATGTATAGTTATTATGTCAGGCTGTTCATTAGCTTTGGATAGAATACCACCAGAGGTAGCTGCCATATCTGGTGCTAAAGCAGCATACAGTACTATCTCTGCAGCTTTTGTAGGTGGTTTAGCAAAAGGTTTGAAGAATTTGAACAT
>JAEORJ010000383.1 GCA_016840945.1 Candidatus Gerdarchaeota archaeon | reverse complement strand
TCAATGTGTGCTTGTCTGCGCTGTAATGTCATATTTTCACCTTATGTTTAATCCGTCAATTAAAAAATATGTTGAAACTATATCCATGTCTTTATATTTTATTTTAAAATATTTTAATTATAAATATTTTTATATATAATATATTCTAATAGTACTTATTAATTTACTGGTGTAAAAAATGTCAATTCAAGCAGAACAACAAACATCAAAATCACGATTAAATACAAAGGTAACCCATCCAAAAAGACAGATGGCGAGAAAAATTATGATCTTTGTTTCATTTATGCTATTTCCAATTACAATCTTTTATTTATCTCCTTATCTTAGCATAATGGGTCCTATGATGGGATTTATTTCAGGAAGTATTCTCATCTTTGGATCATTATTTGTATTCTCACTTGTCTTTGGACGCATCTTTTGTAGTTATTTATGTCCAATGGCTGGAATGCAAGAAGCTATGGCACATATTCGTAAAAGACGAATTATGAAAAGATCATTTTTCATTAAATGGTTAGTATTTGTGCCTTGGATAGTTGTTATTATTTTAATGCCGATTTTATTTGGCGAACCATTTCAAGGAATTAATTTCTTTTTCAATATTGAAAATGAAGACATTGGTATCAAGGGAATTTCCATTCTTTCTTTACAAGGTATTATTATTTATTATATTGTAATAACCGTTATCACAATAATGGGTTTAGTTATTGGTAAAAGATCCTTCTGCCATCATATGTGCTGGGTGGGACCATTTATGGTCATTGGTAGAAAAATTAGCAATTGGTTAAGAATACTATCCCTTAGATTGAAACTTGAAAATGAAAAGTGCATTCAATGTGGTAGGTGCGATAAAGTATGTCCAATGAGCTTAGATGTACATTTAATGGTAAAAGAAGGTAATATGGAAAATTCCAATTGTGTTTTGTGTGGTGAATGTATAGATGAGTGCCCAAAAAGCGTTATACATTATACATTTCAATCATATCCAAAAGCTATTGTCGAGAAAATACCTGAAAAAGAAAATTAGAAAAACATTATAAATGGGTTCATGTTGGGTTTCAGAAAATACCCAACACGCCTATTTTTACTGTAAAGCATACAACATAAAAAGCTACGAAAAGAACACAACCAATAATTGATAGAATAAATGCTGCTTTATTGCGTTTATTTTTCCCCTCAATTTTTCTAGCATTAATTGAAGCAAACAAACCAAAAATGCTTATAATGTTGAAAATAATAGTTACCGAACCTATAATAGAAAGAATTAACGCAAGTTTAGATTCTTTTTGTTCTACTAAAAATTGTTCTTCATTTTGCTCTTTTTGTTCTAATGGCTCAACCAAATCTATCCATTGCGCGTTATAGAATTGTTTATCTGTATCAATCTGACCACGTTGCCACCATTTTGTGGATTCATCAAATCTCTTACGATTAACTGGAATAACATTATTATTGAAGGTTCGAAGAAGCCATTCTAGTGAACCGGTATATTTCACCTTTTCCCAAAAGTATAACAAGAGGATATATACACCAAGAGCAACTCCAATAGTGAGAAACGTTCCGCCCCAAAATAGCTTTGTATAAGCTGCTCCTTTCAAAATAAAGGAAATAAATGCAAATAAGGCAAAATAGATGTATTGATTGTTGTAATTTGAGAAAGCTACAGTACCAAATCGTCTAATGATTTTAGTCCTTTCAGCAACTAACTTGCTTTTACCTCTAAATTCGATCATTCTAAAAAGGAACATTATCAGCATAATTGCAAACCCATTAACACACAGAAATTGAGCTAACCATGCAAATAATGGAAATGCACTATCGTAATCAGGTGAATAATGCCGGTGATAGGGTAATAGCTGGTATAATCCTGCAGCAGCTTCAAAACCTTGAGCGTTCATAACATTAATCATTATTATAACCACGCCAGTTGTCCCAGCTAAAAACATCACTAAACCAATAAGGAGCATTGTTTTTGGGAAATGTTTGCTGATTTTCTCTCTTGGTTTAGTTATTACTATTCCAATGATGCTACCAAAAAATGATATCGCTAGATAGGGGAAGATGGGCTCCATAGGAGCAGCTAGAGGACTCAGAAAAGGCGCTGTAACTATCCTCCACCAACTATCTACTCCAATTACCGGTGTAAATGGTGCGTCACCTGTTCCAGGAATTGGCGTAAAAGGATAACCAGGAACCATTAATTTTACTAATTCCCAAACGGGTAATGTTAAAGCTACAACAGCAACAGCAAGAATAGCATAAGCTATAATCATTCGTTTTCTATTTTGCCAATTATTTTTTAGTGATAGCAATCCTTGCACACAACCATTGATGATAACACACCAAGCTATCGTGTGGATTGTCTCAAAATGATTCCACCTATAAAGTAATGTTTGCCAATTATAGTTGAAACCACTTTCACCCCAATGCTCCCAATTTAATAAAGGATTATAATCAAAGTATGCTGCTGGATCATTAAGATATTTGAAGAAATTACCAAACGCTCCATGGTAACCAATTAATGCTTCACAGAGCATCGCAAAAATAAGTAATAGAAAACCACCAATAACTTGTTTTGCTACTATACTTCGTATGGAATTCCCTTTTTCTAAATTCTTATAGATACTTACAGTATTGCTCGTTGCTGAAACTAATAAGAAGAATCCTGCTAATCCTCCATAAAAAGGTAAAATCACTAAAGCTATTAGGTTCACTAAAGGTAGATTTTCGATATCTGCGAGTAAATCATTAATATTTAGTGCATAGCTCAAAGTATGCAAGCCTATCATAAGAAATATGGCTAATCCTCGTGAAAGGTCCAAAGTAGCAAATCTACCGCTACTCTTTACTGGTGTACTTGTAGAATTAAGTGTGGCGTTAACACTCATTGAAAATATCTCCTGTTTTTCAATAAATTCTATTTGTCGACTGCCTTTCTTACTCTTTTAACTTTAAATATTTTTTCTATATAAAATATCAATAAGCAGATAAAATAGTGCTAAAATGATCAATCATTATTTTTCAATTAAAAATTGCTCTAATTCCTTTTTTGCATGATCAAGCAATTGTGAACCATGTTTAAATTCATCAATTTGATTGATCAAATCTTTGAACTTATTTTGTAGAAATTGATTGGCTTCTTTATTTCTTTGTAATATTGTATTATTTTGAAGCTCTAGTAAAGAATGCTCCAAGGATTCCATTTTAGAGAATATGAAATAATCGCTGTTTAATATTTCATGAATTAGACATAAAGCTACAGAATCCACATAATATATTCGTGATTTTTGATATCCCCTCACTCCTCTTCTAATGTATCCTTTTTTTGATAATATAGTTAAATTTCTTGAAATCGTACTGCGAGAAAAACCAGTTATCTTTTCTAATAATTCTTGATCACATTTATACCTAGTAACAAAATAGCCTAGAGTTTTATTTTGGATTGGGTCATCAGAATAAAACAAATCCGTTTCAATCATTTTCTGTATTATTCTATCTTCTAAAAGTTGAATATTTTTTGAGTAATTTAATCCTTGTTTATTTTCAACTATACTTGATATGTCCTCATCAAAAAATCTGAATTTGCTTTTACCATCGATTGCTCTTCTTTGAGCTTCTATAAAATTACGAATAGAATTTAATCGTTTGTTGAGAAATTGTTTCGATGGTTCTTCATTTAATGGTAATTTCTTTAATTCTAATTGAATTTCTTGGATTTCTAAATCTAGGTTTTCAAAATTGTCTAGTAATCCTCGAAAAGGCGTATAGATGAAAGTTACTTTATCTTTTATAAGAGTGTAGATATTTTTTCGAGTATTTCCTATAACTTCTCGAGATAAAACATCTAATTGAATCAGAGATTGCAGTGTAGTTGATATTGTACTAGAGGAAAATCCTGTCAAGATTTTGAGCTGTTCTTGTGTTAACTTTTCATAGATTTTAAAATATGCAAAAATTGTTGTAAATTTCATATTGAGATTTAGCATTCCAGCTAATTCTTCAAAAAACTCTACCATTTGATTCTCAAACACTTTTAAATTCTTATCTTTGACTGGTATTTGAAAATCATCGCTCATATTTATCACTTGTTAGTTTTATATTCATTAAATTTTAATTTTCTTATAATTAGTAATTTTTCTATTTTTCGAAATTTAGAAATAATTTATATTTTCATATAACTATTTATTTTAGGGATAGTAAATGGTTAATAACAGTTGTATTATTTTCCCTTTATTTAAACAAAGGAATTTTCAAGGAATTATTGTATGTTTAATAGTATTAATTGCATTTCTTATTAGTTTAAAATCTAATAACCAAGTAGATTGCATTAAAGTAACCAGTATAAATCACGATTTAAAAGAGGAAAGTTTGGATTTAATAGAATTCTCAACTTTTTTTGGCGGAACAGGGGATGAACGTGGCGAATCACAAGCTTTAAACTATTATTCTGAATTGAGAGTTGATTCAGATGGCAATATCATAATTGTAGGAAGAAGTACGTCACCTAATTTCCCTATAAAAGATGCTTATCAAACAACAAATCATGGTGGTTTAGATGTTATTATTTCAAAATTTATGCCAAATGGATCATTGATATTTTCAACTTTTTTAGGCGGTTCAGCTGATGATTGGGCTAATTGTGTTGCTTTAGATTCAAATGACAATATCGTAATAGGTGGTGTTACTGGTTCATCTGATTTTCCTTTAGTAAATTCTTATCAAGATACTTTACTTGGTGGAGAAGAAGCTGATGCAGATATATTCATCGCTAAATTATCAAAAAACGGGCAAACATTACTATATTCAACATTTTTTGGTGGCACTGGCAGTGATTGGTGTTATGCTATCGATGTAAATGAGTTGGATCAAATTGCTTTTACTGGAACAACAGTTTCAACTAACTTCCCCATGGTAAATGCTTTTGAAAATAACTATGGTGGTTATCTTGATTGTTATGTTTGTTTATTAGAAGCTGATGGTCAATCTTTGAATTTTTCCACCTATCTTTCATCTGATACTAATGATGCTGGTAGAGGAATCCGTTTTGATTCAATGGGCAATATCATCGTCACGGGGCAAATTGGGTATTGTGCATATGGTACAATTGGTAGTTATCAATTGAGTTATGCTGGGGGATCAAGTGATGTGTATTTATGTAAATTTAAACCAAATGGATCTTTAGATTATTTCACTTTTTTAGGTGGTACCGGGTATGATTTAGCTAATGATTTAATAATCGATAGCCAATCAAATATTATTCTCACTGGGTATACACTTTCCAATAATTTTCCTGTAAAGAATGCTTTTCAAAATTCCTTAAAGGGTTCTAGTGATATCTTCATTGCTAAATTCAATGCCATAGATTCAATTCTTAATTTCTCCACATTGCTTGGTGGTTCAAGTTATGATGAGGGGTTTGCTGTATCAGTTGATTCAAGTGACAATATTTTAGTTGTTGGTGGAACTCACTCTACCAATTTTCCAGTCTATTACAATTTATCTGATGTTACAGATGTTGAGAATGGTGTAGTATTGAAATTTCTACCAAATGGGACATTTACTTTTTCCACACTACTAGCTGGTTCAAGTAAAGATATTTGTTCAGAAGTTGTTTACTGTGGCGATCAATTTTTTACAATCCTAGGTTTTACTTATTCAAGTAATTTTCCAACTATACAACCCTATCAAGCAATCTATGGTGGTTCTTGTGATTTCTTTTTAACTAAAATGAACACAATTGATCTTTTCATACCAATACCAGAAAGTCCTTCAACTCCAATAATATCAACAGAAGAGATTTCGCTTGTTACTTTACCAATATTATCTTTGTTAGCTGTCTTTGTGTTTAAGAGGAAAAGATAATTGTTTTTTTCATCTTTTTCCTCGGATAATCACACCAAGAATGACAAAAATAAAAAAAGAAATCAAGATTGAAAATGATGAGATGATAAAAAATCCCGTTAATGGAGTGACAATTATGTGTTTACTAGCAACTGCTAAAATAAGCACACAAGATATACCAGTAGCAATGATTAACGATATTAGATATATGAACCAATTGCTTCTAATAAAAAGTTGAAAATTAGTAGGTTGTTTTTCTAGATCTCTTTTCGATTCAATTTTTACTTTCTCATCCATTAACCATTCCCAATAAGATAGCAGTTTTTCAATACAAAAACATTTCAATCATTATGCTGTTAAAAGCGATATCTTTTTTTAAAGTAAAGACTTGCATTAGACATTATGTCAAAACGTATCTTGTCTTTTGATGTTATCCGAGGTTGGGCTATTCTAGGAAACCTAATGGTGCATTTCTTCATGCTTACAAGTCAAGTTCAAGGGATGGCTGAATCAGGTGATCTTGGAAGTTTATCAGCATTCGGTTTTATACAAATGGGTTTTATAGTTATTTTTGGTCATTGGCGTGGTCTATTCTTGTTAATTAGTGCAGCTGTACATTGGTACACCATGAATAGAAAATTGCGTAATGGTATACCTCGAGGGACTATCTTAAGACAAGAATTCTTCAAGGGAGTGTTATTGTGGCTTTGGGCAATGTTCTTTTATATCTTCCTAGCAGAATGGAGCATCTCAAAAAGTTTAGTTGAAACTGGAGCGGCTCAAGTTGAATGGTGGAAAATATATCATGCTGACCAATTTGCTAACATTGCTTGGGCAATCATGATTAATTCTGTTATTTTCTATTTTCTATCAGCGAATGAAAAAACCCGCAAACCATGGGTTGGTGCTGTAGTCTTTACGGTTATAGGATTATTATTTGTCTTCCCAGCACCTTATGTTTATAGAGCAGCTGTTAATTTATGGGGAATTGATTTTCATGTTGAACCTGATCATATAAGTAATCTGGGAGCGATAGGGTGGTGGGATTATGTTGTACGTCTGTTTACTAACCAATTTGTTGCACGAGAGTCACCTTTAATGCCACATTATGCATACAGTGTTACTGGGACTATTATTGGTATTTTTATCTCACAAGAAAAACCACCTAATAAGAAGAAATTCCTTGGTTGGGGTTATGGAATTGCTGGATTAAGCATTCTTTTTGGTGTCACATGGTTCTTAGCTGTTGATAAAGCACTAACTTTATCAGTTGACGAAATCGTCTCATTAGCAGCTGATTTCCATGTTCATCCAACATGGTATGTTTTTGTAACGATAGGGCTGCTGACAATTGTTACGTTAAGTGTCTTTGCTGGAATAGAGTTTAATAAAAAGCTGAATGTAGAACGTTATATGAAGATATCACGAGTAAGTAGGCGAGCTGGCTTTATGTCTTTAACAGTCTATTCTCTTGCCTCAATTCAAGCATTTTTACGCATGGCTATGTGGGGAATATTCAAATTATTTAACTCACCAAATGCTAATATGTTTAGAACCAATCTAGGATTACCTACAGGATGGGAATTCTTTATGTTAGGGTTAGAGCTTGGGCTTTGGATCTTCATTCTCTGGATTTGGGAGAAAGGGCGATACATTGGTTCTATTGACTGGTTATTCGCCTTGATACTTAAAGGCCCATCAAAGATGAAAAAAGACAAACGCTGGATTATTAAAGACCCACTTGATACTGAAGGTAAGTTAATCAATCCTATACCTGTTCGATGGGTTAGCACGACTGAAAATATTGATATCACTTATGATTTTAATCTTGAATCTAACGCAAAAGAAGTTGAATTGTAGAATCTTTTCTCACAATTTCTTTTCATTTTCTTTTTATTTTCAGCTTAAAATTTAAAATAAATTATTAAAAAATCAAATATTCATTTCACTAAAAAGCTTTATTATCAAATTTGAACATTATTTTAGGTAAGGTGGGATGTAAATGTTTTCTTTTTCAGGAAAAAATCATATCTTGTATAGATATGCCTTATGTTTATTTTTAATTATTAGTGTTTTATTTTTAGGACTTTCAAATAATATTTCGTTTTCAAATGGCAGAAAAGAAATTAACATAAATAATCAAAATTTTATAACTAATGTTAATGATAATACAATTCACTTAGATTTAATAGAACCTAACGCTTTTTATGGTCCGTATTATTATACTTGGACTGAAAATCCTTGGCCAGAAAGTTCAACATCATCTTGGTCAACTTTTCAAGATAGTGGATCATATCGATATTCTTATGGTGCACCCTATTTTTCTTTTACTGAGGAAGGAACGGGGCCAGCTAAGTTTATTGATACAGGTATTTATCGTTCTATTGCTATTCGAGATGATGCCGAGAGTTGTACTGGTGGCATGTTAGAGTTTAATATTCGATTTCGAACTTGGAATGTAGGATTATCTGGTGGTTTTGAGGAATCGTATTGTAGATGGTATGCTGGTTATCAAACTGGTACAGGACATGGTTCCAATAATATTGATAGTGTAGTAAAAGAAGGATGGATAGGCAGTAGTTCAAGCTGGACTGTGTATAAACCAACAACTTTAGTGGATAGTGCATATTCTAATATTCTTTATACAATAGGATCCAAAACCCCTGGCACTCTATATACATTTACAATTGGAACAGAGGGCACAGTGCAAGATAGTACCTTATTAGCAGCTGATCGTTGCCAGTGCTATATATATAATGTTAGATTGTTTAGTTTACAATATCGTCGTTATATCACTGTAAGCGATTTAACTAGCTATTGGGGAAATATAGTTGACATTGATGGTGATGGTTTCAAACCTGGTAGCACAATAACTGCAGTCTGGGTTGGTTCTACAAGAATTTCACAAACAGATTGTCTCATTGGAAGTAGAATAATACAATCTGATGGACAAATACCTGATAATTTTGGTATTAGGGTACCAACAGATTTAGAAGGTGAATATAGCTCCATTAGAATAGAAACATCTTATCAAACTACCACTTTTGATTCTTCTACAGGATTCCCTGGAATAACAATTCATCCAAGGATAACAATTAATGGAAATAGTGATTTTACACTTTACACAAAACAAGGAAATGGCCTACAAAGCACTCCATATATTTTAGATGGTTATTCTTTAAATCTACAATCAACCAGCTCTTATGGTGTTAGTATAAGCAATACTAATGCTTATTTTATAGTGCAAAATTCAATTATCTATAATGGTAACGAACCAAACCATGGAATAATAATTAATTCTGTACAAAATGGTGTATTTGAAAATAATGAGATATATAATATTGGTTATGTAGGAATTTATGCAGAAGAAATGTCAAATTGTAATTTTACTAATAACCAAATCTACAATAATCTAGATGGAATTATTTTTGATAACAATTGTCACAATAATAACATTGGTAATAACTTCATTAGTAATAACTATGATATTGGACTGTATATTGATCCTATTATGGGGGGAAGCCATAGTAACTATTTCAATTATAATCTGATTGAATACAATGGAAATTATGGAATATTCACACAAGGAAGTACTGATTATTTTGTACGTAATTACATTTGGTTGAATACTGGAGCTAATATTTACGATGGTGGTATTAGCGAAACATGGAGTCAAAATCTGGTTACTGCTGATGGGGATTTTGACAGTGATTTACTTGAAAATCGTGATGAAGTATATGCTGGTACTGATCCTTTCTCGCCCGATTCGGATGGAGATGGTATACCTGATGGATGGGAAGTCGCTTATTTATTAGATCCACTTGATGATAGTGATAGCATTATAGATACTGATTTAGATGGCTTAGTAAATTTGGCTGAGTATCAACATAATACCAATCCATTACTTCCAGATACAGACGAAGATGGTATAATTGATGGCAGTGAGGTTTTCAATTATGGAACTTCACCAACCAACAATGACACAGATTCAGATAATATAAGTGACTTTGATGAGCTTTTTATTTATGGTACAGATCCAAACAAAGCTGATTCTGATTCGGATGGTTTAACAGATTTTTATGAAATTACTGTTAGTTTAACCGACCCAAATAATCCTGATACCGATAGTGACGGTTTACCCGACAGCTGGGAATTAGACAATGGTACAGATCCAAATGTAGATGATGCAAATGGAGATGAGGATTCAGATGGATTGACAAATTTTGAAGAATACACCTTAGGAACTAATCCTCAAAGTTCTGACTCTGACAGCGATGGCATGCCTGATAAATGGGAACATGATAATGGTTTGGATCCACTAACATATAGCTCAGATAATGATGAAGATGATGATGATCTCACTGATTTAGATGAGTATCTAAATGAAACTGATCCAAATGATACAGATACCGATGGTGACGGTTATCCTGATGGCACAGAGGTTGAAGAAGGCACAAATCCTACTGATCCAGATGATTATCCAGTTGAAGAATCTCCTACCCCAAGTACTTCACCAACTATGAAAACTTCAATTCCAATTATACCTGTTATTCTCATAGCATCATTGATAATCGGTCTTAATTTAAAATCAAAGAGAAATAAGAATAATTAAAATTAGCCCTTATTTCTCCCTTTTTCTTTATCTTTTAACCCAAACATACATTTCTGATGGTTCTCTATTTGCCCAGAGGAAATATGGTATTGCGTCAATTGTTTGATTATCATAATTTGTTAGTTGTAATTTTATTATACCACCAAACATAGTTTTATCAAACAATTCAGTGATATTCTGATTAATGTTAATTCTATCGGTTTTTTTACCGGGATTATCACTTGATTCAAAACAGTAGACTAGTGGTCCTCTTGTAAATGCTATTTTATTTTTAATCGCTTTTACTTTTGGATACCCTTTGTGGATTTTTACTTTCATCGGGAAATCAAGAATTATGTGGTTTTGTTTATTCCACTTTCTTTTTATTGGAATAAAAATTGAAGAATAAGGTGAATAACCACCGCCAGTTTCTATCTCTTGATTTTTAGTTATATTACTTATTCTTTCATCATTAACTTCTATAGTTGGATTTTCAGTCCAGCTAGGTATACGAATATTAAGAGTGAAATCATATGGTTCAGATAATTCTAATTCAAGTTTAATTTTACCATTCCAAGGCATTTCTGAAGTCATTGCTAATTTAGCTTTAATATTATTAATTTGAGTGTCAAGTTTATTGCCAATATATTGATGAATCCAAATTTCATTTTCAGAAATTGAATAGATATATTTGCCAATAGAAGCCCAGATTCTCGAGACATTACTTGGACAACAAGGTGTAGCAAACCATGGTTTTCTAG
>JAEORJ010000045.1 GCA_016840945.1 Candidatus Gerdarchaeota archaeon | reverse complement strand
ATGGATTTTTCAGGCCTGGTACTGAGATTGATTTTATATTGAAACCCTAAAGATCGATATATCAATTCTACAATATCAACTACTTCTGAAACCACATCGTAAATTTGATCTTGTCGCGTAAAGATGTGAGCATCATCCATAGAAAATCCTCTAGTTCGGAATAATCCTTGAATGACTCCAGATAATTCTTTTCTGAAATCTTTACCAATTTCGCATATCTTTAATGGCAAGTCACGATAACTATAGAGTTTCTCCTTGAAAACAAGGATGCTACCTGGACAATTCATTGGACGAATAATTTTGATTTCCTTTTGGTCCTTAAACCAAAACATATTATCTTTGTAGCAGTCCCAATGACCAGAAGTAACCCATAAATCGTTTCTCATTATAATTGGGGTTTCAATCTCGAGATATCCCTGTTTATTATGTAATTCTCGCCAATAACGTAGTAATTCATTTCGAATTATTAGGAAATTATGTTTATAAAATGGAAATCCCGGTGCTTCGTCATGAAATGAAAATAAATCCATATCTGAACCAATCATTCTATGATCATTTGATTCATCAGATTTTAAAGCTACCATTTCTTATCAGCTCCTAAAACAAGGACAATAAAATGTCGAGATTGTTGGGAATTATCTATAGAAAATAGATAATTTAGTCGATTAGCTAAGCTCAAAAGCAATTGCCCATAGTTGTAAATGATGAAAATTATTTGGTCAACTAGGACAATTGGTCCGTAAAGGATTTTATTAGAGTGTTTCACGTCCACCCATTTTAAGTTGACCTCCACATTATTGTGGCAAAAGAAACTAAGCTAATCTCCTATTAAAAATTATCTAAAGTGCTTTAGTTATTATAATTTGATTTTTATTCCTACTGGGCAATGATCTGAACCTAAAACATCAGGTAGAATGAAAGCATCGGTAACATTATCAATTATCTCTTTATTCACAAAGAAATAATCTAAACGCCAACCAACATTTCTCTCTCGAGCACCAATTGCTCTAGTAGACCACCAAGTATATTGTTCTAGTTTATCAGGATAGAAATGTCTGAAGGTATCAACATAACCTTTTGTAATTATCTTATCAATCCATGCACGCTCTATTGGTAGAAAACCAGAAATATTCTCATTTTCCTTTGGATGTGTTAAATCAATTTCATTGTGAGCAGTATTAACATCTCCACAGAAAATAACACCTAAACCTTTTGAACGATATTTTTCAATCGTTGTGAGAAATACTTCATAATATTCCATTTTATAGTTTAGTCGTTCGTCATCTTTTTTTCCATTTGGGAAATACGAATTTATAACAACAAAATTAGGATATTCTAAAAAGATATGCCTTCCTTCCGAATCCAAATAATCTTTTCCTAATTGAGTATTTATTTTCAAAGGTTCTTCTTTATAATAAGTGACTACTCCACTGTAACCTTTTCTTTCACCTGAATCCCAAAAACTCTTGTAACCTAATGGTTCCAAAAGCTCATTCGGTACCTGTTCAGGATGAGCTTTAGTTTCTTGTAAACAAAGAATATCTGGCGATTCTAGTTTTAACCACTCGTAAAAATCAGCATTCCCATATATTTTTTTCTTGACTAATGCTCGAATACCATTAACATTCCATGATAGTAATTTTAGCTCTTTCATATCAATTACATTCTTATTGCGCTTTTTGAAAGTATCCCTTTAAAAAAAACGAGTTATTTAGCAGTTTTTTGACGATATCATAAATTATTTTAAATTATAGATTATCTGTAAAACAGCATTCAATTCTTAGAATTTTAACAGGAGATTATGATGATGTACCATAGTTCTTATAGAGCTATCCCTAAACGAATAAAGACTTCTGCAAATGATAATTTAAATTATCTTCTAAGAAATGGTACTGATCAACAAATCAATTTCGTTTTTCATCTTAATGGTTTAATTAATCCTGAAATAATGAAAAAAGCAGTTAGAATGTCTATGGATGCTGAGCCAGTATTAGGATGTAAACTAACAATAACCAGAAAGAAGACTTACTGGGATAGAAGAAATGATCTGGATCATTTAGATTATTTCGAGTTAATTAACACTGATAATTCTGAAAGAGATATCAGAGATTTTATTCTTACCCAAATCAATCCAAGCATTGATTCATTATTGAAGATACGAATTTTTCGAGGGGAAACAGACACATTAGTCATTAAATCAGATCATAGTGTAATGGATGGTGGAGGTTTCTACGATTACCTAACCTTGTTATGTGATATTTATAATAACTTAATCGATAATCCAAACTATGAGATAACACCTAATATTCAATCATCTCGAGAGTTAAAACAGGTTTTCAAGCATTATACCTTGAGAAAAAAAATAAGGTCATTAGTTCGTGAAAAAGGTTATCGACCAAAATGGTCTTTTCCATTCATAGGTAAAGGGAAAGAAAAGAAAACGTTTATTGTTAGAAAACTTGAAGCAAGTGATTTTGATAAGATAAAAGCCTATGGTAAGGAAAGAAATGCTTCATTAAATGATATGTTTTTAACTGCAGCTTTTAGAGCATTATTTACTCTTGTTAAACCTAAATCGAAAAAAACGATGACATTAGCTGTACCAACAGATCTCCGAGTATTATTACCTGACAAGAAAGCAGAAACAATTGCTAATCTAGTATCTACAACTTTTGTTAATTTAAAATACAACCCTCATGCAAGCTTTGACGATATGTTGAATGACATTAATAAACAAATGAGAAAGAAGAAGGATATCCATTTGGGATTAGGGTATTGTTTTGCAATGAATAATATCTTTAAATTAAATTACAAAACAATTGAATGGTTGGCTAATAGGATCTATAAAATGATTTACCGTTCAGAAAAGATGCACCCTATAATAACTAATGTTGGAAGGATTGATTCTAATAAAAGGAATTTTGGTTCTATAGATGTAGATGATGCTTATATCATTACTCCGGTGAATTGGGCTCCTAATTTTAGTATGGGAATTAGTTCATATAATAAGAAAATCACATTTAGTATTGGTTTTTGTGAGGACTCATATGATAGCGCCACAATTAAAACTTTTCTTGATCTAATAATTCATGAATTATCAAATTGTAATGATAATGATGATTAAACTATACCTTTTGGTTTGAAACGCATAACTAATACTGCAATAATTATTGCCAGAAAAATTGTTCCACCAATAATTGGAAAGAGGTAAATTAAGGGGAACTCAACTATAGGTGGGGGTGGGGATGCTGTTAAAGGTGGAGTTGAAGCAAGATCGGGATAATCATCAGGATCAAGTGGATCTGTTTCATAATAAATCTCAAAACTATCAGACCAACCATCACCATCGGTATCAGGATTAAGGGGATTAGTATTATAGATATAGACTTCATCTCCATCTGTCAAATAATCACCATCGGTGTCATCATCCCAAGGATCAGTTTGGTTTTGGCATTCTTCAAGATTCGTTAAGCCATCCTGGTCGTAATCCAAATTTGCATCAGAAGCATTATTAGGATCTAATCCATTTTCTACTTCATATAAATCACTCATGGAATCTGAATCGCTATCTGAAGTTAGAGGATTGGTGCTATATTTGTATACTTCATAAAAATCATTTATGCCATCATCGTCACTGTCAGCATCAAAAGGATCTGTGAAATATTCATATAATTCCAAAAAATCAGCCAAATGGTCTCCGTCACTGTCCAAACCCGCTAACTCAAAATTCTCACAACCATTTGCGATATAAATGAACTCGCCTATAATATCAATAGCATTTGTATCTCCACCGTTATAGATAGTTCCCAACGAATTTGTAATTAAACCACTTTGTGTTTCGTAAATCAATACACCGGATTCCTTGCTGCAAAGATATAATCTTGTCCCATTCATCATAATTGATTCAACTTGACTGATAGCTAAACCAGTGCTTACTATACTAGGACTTAGCAAATTAGAAATATCATATTGTAAAAATCCATCATCACCATTAGCTAAATACAAATAATCATTTGTCTTCCACAATCCTTGCAAATCACTTACTATTGAATAATTAGTATAGAATGTTGGTTGTGTTATATTGGTTGTATTAAGAATTGAAACACCAACATTTTGTATTGTTACAAATGCAAAATCACCCTCTAACCAAATATCAGTTATACCAGAAATGTTTGTTGTGCTTAGTTTTTGTGGTGAATAAACATTACTCACATCATAGATTTCTAAGCCTTGTTCATAATCAGCTAAAAATATCAAATCATCTTTCAATTCAATTTTCTTAGGTTTCCCACCATCAGTTATATTGGAAATATAATAAGGCGAAGTTTTGGTTGAGATATCAGCTATTATTAATCCATATAATTCATCAGCTATAAACATATGATTACCCGATAAAGTTAAATCAACCATACTTGCATTTGTTAGTAAAAAGGTTGTTTCTTTCGATAGAGATTCAATATCTGATATTAAACATATCTCCACTCCATCTGTTCCATCAGCAATAAAAGCATAATTTTCTTCGACTATAATGTTTGATGAATAACCACTCTTTTTCATTGTGTAGACTAACTCAGGATTTGTTAAAACCTCGCAATTATAAACCAAGAATAATTTTTCATCATCAGTTATCATAACATAGTTATCTTTAACAATTAGGTCTTTTTTATTTCCCCAAATTAAATCATTAGTTATAATTACAGGTTCCTCAATATTCGTTAAATCAACTATCAGTAAACCAAAATTTGTATCTGCAATAAACGCTGTTGAACCTATAACTTGACAATCTTGTGGAAAAATTCCCGTCATCAAACGACTTAATTCTACTGGATTATAAAAATCTTGAATGTCATAAATTATGAAACCATAATAAAAAGATGTTAAATATAATAAATTATTTTCAAAATCAATAAATGACCCTTCGATATAACTATACCCTCGTAACTGTTTTAATAATTCAGTATGGTATGGGTCTTCAATATCAAATTTCATTACACCATTTTGTGTTGTAAAATATAAATTATTATCATTAATTACCATCTCTTTTACAAAACCCAAATTTGCCTCAATATAAAGAAAGATTTTTTTTGGAAAATAAATATTAGAAATATCTAATACTCCTATACCAGCAGTCCCTACTTGATAATTTTCTCCATAAAATAGGTAGGATCCTTGAACTGCACAACATACAATTGAACCATTATCAGTAAAATGTGATATTAATTTAGGTTTAGTAATATCAGATATATCTATTATATCAAGGCCACTATAACCACATGATAGAAATGCTAAATCATCATTTACAAAAATTCCTTCTGCATCTCCATATCTAAGATATTGACTAACTAAAATTGGATTTGAAATATCTGAAACATTAAATATTAACATACCATCATCTTCAGCAACTAAAAAAGCAAAGTCACCATAGATTTTCAAATCATTTGGTATTAAACCAGCAAAATCATTATCTAACCTATCTATAATTGTATAATTTTCAGAATAATCAATATTATTTGTTACAAAATAATTTGTAATATCATTATCAATATTTTTACCTAATGTATTTGATAAATTATCTGAAAGATTCCCATTATTGATTATAAAAGATATATTTAAAGAAAATATCAACAATATTATTATGATAATTTTTCTTATAGCATTCATTTTTTTTCCTCTATAATTCCCTTAGATGATTTTTATGTGATGTTATCAAATTAATACTAGCCTCTAATAATTCTTAAAGATTGTTCATTTTTGTAAAAGAATCTATTTAAAATAATTGATCAAATTTACAAAGTTCTTATCTATCCAAAAGTTTTTAAAAAAGTTCGGAAATCCTAACTTTACTCACATTAGTAAAATTAAAGGCAGTTGACAAGATGTCACGAATAGCTCTTATAGGCAATCCCAATGTAGGCAAAAGTGTTATTTTTAATGCCTTAACAGGATTAAATCAAACTATAGCCAACTTTCCAGGATGTACTGTAGAAAAGAAAGAAGGTGAAATGACCTATGAGCAAAACACTATTGAAGTAATTGATCTACCAGGGATTTATTCATTATCACCTCATTCTATTGATGAAGAAATCTCTCGGGAGTATATTATTGAAGAGAATCCAGATTTAGTGGTAGTAGTTGTTGATTCATCCAATTTAGAAAGAAATCTCTACTTAACAGTACAATTGATGGAACTAGGAGTAAATATGTTAATTGTACTTAATATGATGGATCTAGCAATTGGAAAAGGAATTTCTATTGATATTGATAGGCTTTCCCGAAACCTTGGTATTCCAGTCGTTGAAACTGTAGCATCTAAAGGGTTTGGTATTAGAGTTTTAAAAAGAGATATTTGTGCAGCATTAGAGAATCCAACTAATCCAAAACCGATAAAATGGTCAGGCAATATAGCTGAAAGCTTGAAATTAATTTTAGAGGAAATAGCTCCTTTTTCTGCAAGGATAGAAAAGAGATATCCAATCTATTGGTTAGCAGTCTCTTTATTAGAAGAAGATGAATTCGCATATAAAATAATTGAAGATATAGGAATTAATAGAGAAGATTTAGAAAATAAAATAAAAGGATTAATTGAAACCAAATTTAATGGAAATTCAATAATTCCTCTAGTAGACGCTCGATATGACATCGCTCGAGAAATGATAAAAGATGTAATGAGGGATTATCGCGGTAAGCGTTGGGTATTAAGTGATATGCTTGATGAAGTGTTAACAAATAAATATCTAGGAATACCTATTTTTTTGGTTATCATGTGGGGTGTTTTTCAACTAACTTTTACAGTTGGTGAACCACTGGTAGCACTAATTGAATTATTATTCGATAAATTAGGGGATTTAGTGTATTTACTAACTGATTTGTTAGATGGTGCGGGGAATGGAATTAATCCCATTAGTAATTTCATTGTCGGTGCAGTTATTGATGGTGTTGGATCAGTACTAGTGTTTCTGCCTTATATTATGATTTTATTTATCGCTATGGCAATTCTTGAGGACACTGGTTATTTATCACGAGTAGCTTTTCTCATGGATAAATATATGAGCAAACTTGGATTACAAGGACATTCAATCATCCCAATGTTACTAGGATTTGGCTGCAACGTTCCCGCTATAATGCCAACAAGAGCTATCAAAAATGAAAAGGATAGAAAAACAACAATTCTGATTAATAGTTTTATGTCTTGTTCAGCAAGACTACCAGTGTATATATTATTTGCAGGAACGATTTTCCCAGCTTTTGCTGGTTTAGTAACACTAAGTTTGTATGTTTTAGGAATACTTGTGGGATTATCATTTGCGTTTATTTTTAGAAAAACTATTCTTAGAGGAGAAAAAACTGATTTAATAATTGAGCTTCAACCATATACTGTGCCTTCAGTAAAAGGTGTTTTCATTAAAATGTGGAATCAACTAAAGGAGTTTCTTAAGAAGGCAAGTACAATAATTTTTGCTTCAGTAGCTATCATCTACTTATTGAACGTCTCAGGAATCCTTGAATATGTTGGTAGAGGAGTTTCGAAAATCTTCTGGTGGATGAAAGATATTAATGGTGATACAATTGGTTGGGAATATGGAGCAGCTTTAATCTCAGGACTAGTTGCTAAAGAAGTAATCGTAGGAACGTTAGGAACGCTTCTAGGATTTAATTCATTAACACCTGGTGATCCTTCTTTGCAAGGAACCATTGGTACCTTAGGTGCTGCAGCAGGATTTGGTTTCTTAGTCTTTGTGTTATTATACATACCTTGCATAGCAACTTTAGCTACTATCAGAAAAGAAACTAATAGTTGGCGGTGGATGTTCTTCTCATTGATTTTTACCACAGTTGTAGCTTATGCTTTATCAGCTACTGCCTATTTTATTATTGGAGCAATAGTTTAGTTAAAGGTGATAGAAATGTCTGAAAAGAAAGAATATACTAAAAAGAAAATACTTGAAGAAACAGATGAAAATCATCCTGAGCTAAAACCAATACAAATAGCCCCTAAACGATACAGACATAGAACAAAACATATCCCGAAGGAATTAATCATTCGATTTAATCAACCAGTTTTTACTTATGTATTATTAGCGAGTGCTTGTTTTTTAGGTGTAGTTTACATAATATTTGGTATTCTTGGAGCTTTAACTATAGTTGGCATAAAACCTGAGAAGATATGGGGAGTTTATGAAGCTACAGCAATATTTGGTTGGGATGGACAAGCAATAACAGGTTTTGCATTGATAATAATTGGAATAGTCATTCTTTGGTCAGTACCTCATTATTTCTTAGACAAGATGCAAAAGGCTGATTCCTATTTAATCATTGGTTCTGGATTGGGTGTACTTTTTGGTGTAATATATCTTTTAATAATATTAACAGATGTTTTGCAAGGAGTTATTGAAGGTTTATCTGCAAGCATACCGATTACAATTCAAACATACTTTTACACCCCGATAATGATTTCAATATTTGCAATGGCTATTTTTAGGATGTTAGCAATTAGGCATATGATTGTTCCTGAAGAAGAAGCGGCTCAAATTAGCGAGGTTGATGCAGAAGTAGTAAAACCAGTTTTTGTTAGAAGATTTAATCATGATTTTTGGGAACATCGAAGAAATCGCTATAGAGAGTGGCGTAAAAGATGGAGAAAGAAAAGATAAGCTGGTGAATGAAAAATTGATGTCAAAATTATTAGCCTATCTTAGAGCTGGGGGAGATGCACAAATCTCTACAATTTCAAGGAAATTAGAGATTGATGAAGGAACAGTAGTTATGTTACTTGATCAATTAGTAAAAATGGGTTATCTAGAACCAATTGATGATGAAAAACCAGATGATACTTGCTCAACTATCAAGTGCAATGGATGCTCAAAAGCAACTAATTGTGAATCATTGTTAACTATAAAATACAAACTAGTTGATAAAAAATAATAAAAAACCTTGCTAACCTATGGTGGTCCAATACCACTAGTAATTAGCAAGGAATTTGTTAATTGAATATCCAGTTCTTGATATTTTGAATTTAAGGAATTCAATTTGTGATTCATTTTTTTAGCTAATAAAGTATTAAATTGCATTGATATTTTATAAGCAATAAATCTACTATGGGAATATGTTAAACTACTAGCTTCAGTGGTAAGCATTCGTAAGAGATTTGTTATTTTATTATCCTTAAAGTATAGTTGTTCCAAATTTTGAATTGATGAATCATTTTTATTCATAATCATCCACCTAATTAATCTTTGATATGCATTATCTTCCTGTTAGCATTGCAATTTTTATTCGGCTTTTTTCTATATCATGCTTGATTTGCTTTCTTATTTCATTTCTAATCATAATCTTTCTTAGTTCCATTTTTAACACCTACTTATTATTTCCAAATTATTGAACTTGCTTTCAAATGAGCGAGTTCGTTCAATTTTTTCCTACCCAATTTTTTTCGTTTTAGATCTGTTACTATATTTTTCTTTGTCAATTCATAACCAACTCCTTTATTGAGAGTAGTCTTGAGAAGCACTTCTTTGAGAGGTAGTCGATACTCTGCACTATACTGTAATTAGTGTAGATAATCAGGAACGCCTCAACCTGTTCACTTTCTAATCTTATTTCATCAGTCAATTATGAAAGTGAATATAAAGTAAAGCTATACATAGTTTTTCTCAAAACATTAAGAAACTATTCTCATAATATTATATAAACATTTCTAAAAATCTGAGAAAAATGAAAATGGTCATTTAACTGATATTTTTATATATATTTGGTTTTTCAAAAGGAATTTTTACATTATAGACTGGTCGTAATGCTTGAGTTGAAAATTTTGGTTCAAATGATAATAAAGGATATTGTTCTGCAAGGTATCGATTGTAAAGATTTGTGAGTTCATTATTTTCTAATAATCGACCAGTAAATCGAATTAAGGTTCGATGTAAACCAGATTCAATTTTACTATTAAGCAATTCATAATCAATTTCTTTATCAATGATATTAAATTCATAAACGGACATAGGAATAGAAGGTAATTCTCTAAATTCAACAGATATATAGCGATCTTCTATATTAATCATTAAATACCCTTTAGGTTCAATAATTTCTACAAAACTTGTACGTTCAGTTGATCCAGGGTAGATAACTAAATCAGCTCCAAGTTTTTGTGCTTTATGAATATGACCAGTAACGATCAAATCAATATCTTTTGAAAGATCAGTTAATCGCACAGCTCCTTGCCTTTCAGTAAATCGAAATCTATGATGGCCAAATTCACATCCTTCAAAAAGTTGATGGCATAAAACAAGGTTTGGCTTTTTGTTACTAAATTTTTCTATTTGTGTATTCAGTTTATTTGAAATTGCTCCCGGAGAGTCTTTAGAGAAAGGAAATCCTGTTATTGTACAATTATCAAATTCAATAGTACCCATTGAAGTGAAAAATTTACATAGATTGTGAAATGACAATAGAGTTTCAGGCAAATTAGACCGTTCATGATTGCCAGGGGCAACAAGAAATCCTATACCACCTAACAACAAATCCTCTATTATTTGATATGCTTTCGTGAGAACTTTTTTTCTAGGATTACTACGATTGAAAATATCCCCACCATGTAATACAAAATCCACTTTTTCTTTTCGAGCTATTTTCAAGGGTTCAGTAAACGCATTAAACATACTATCATAAACGAATTTTCTAGCATTAGCTGTCCTACCAATTTCAAATCCTAAATGGGTATCAGCTATGGCAATTAATCGCATATACACTAATTGTTTTGTTGAAGTCTATATTTCTTTTGATTGCCTTTTCATCAATTACACAAAATCAGAGATTCTGAAAGCTTTATATAGGTAGAATACTATATTACTCATAGTATTATAACAATAGTGTATTGATAATACTAAAAAACCCAAGGTGGTAACCAAATGTTAAAAAAAGTAAAAACATTTCACCCGGAAGCACTAATTGGCTACGATCACTTTCGAACATATGTAGAAGGATTCGAATCAGAATTATTACGAGGAATATCAACAGTTGCAGTATTACAAATTATCAAAAAATATCCAAAAGATGGAATCTATGGTTATCAATTACTCAAAGAACTAGAACAAGAAACGCAAAGTGTTTTGATAATAGAAGAAGGAACTCTTTATCCATTGTTACGCAAAATGGAAGATGATGGAGTCCTAAAATCAGTAAAAAAGAATTTAAGTGGTCGCCCAAGAAAGTACTACATTCTAACAGATGATGGTATGAAGTTACTTAATCATATGTCAGGATTTTTCTCCAAATTAATTGAAGCAATATCACCTTTAATGGATTTTGAGATCAAACTACCTGAGGATCGATTTATGTTCTGCCCTAATTGTGCGAACAAAATTAAGATAGACGAATTTACTAAATTCTGTGAAGTATGTGGATTATATGTTGAAGAATTAAGAACATAGAGGTTGATAAAAAATGAGCGATAATAATTATAATAATATAAATCATTCAAATGAAGAAATAGTCAATAATTTCTTGGAAGAAGTTAGAAAGAAATTACCATTCTGGATGAAAGAACAAAAAGAAGATACAGACGAAATTCTTGAAGAACTTGAAACGCATATCTGGGATAAAGCTGCTGAATTAGCTGAAAATGGTGATATATCACAATATCACATTGAACAAGCTATCGAATTAATGGGCTCCCCAAGTAAAATAGCAGCTGAATATAAACATCGAGGGAAACCTAAGTTCTTTATAACAGAAGAATTGTTCCCAATGTACACAAAATCAATAATTATCTCAAGCGCAATATTCTTTGGAATAAATCTCCTAGCAGCAGTTTTCAGTATTGGCTCAAAGACAGCTTCTGAGATTTTTGGTGGATTCTTTAATGGAGTATTCATTAGCACAGCTTTAGTACTGATCTTAATAACCATTCAATTCGTGTACTTGTCCAAAGAGGGATATCTACCTGAAGACTTTAGACGCATGACTAAAAGGATTAACGTGGTTTCACCTAGAGAATACTTAGCAAAGAAATCTGAACCAAAACCAATTATAAGCAAAACCGCACAAGAAGAAACAACTACAACTTATGCACCAGTTCAAATGGTGAAAGAGACTGAAGTAAAAATTCAAACCAAACCTATCATAGTGGAACCCGTAAGTCAAGTTAGAGTAAAAGAAGAGAAACCAATTAAAGTAAAGAGAAAAGTAAAAACTTACTATACTGGTAGAAATTACCTATCAGAAGGAATTTTTGGCATAGTTTTTGGTGTCATAATAATAATTCTACCATTCTTACCCATCTTAGATTTCCTTGATCCCGCAGTGCAAATCTGGATAGCATTATTTGGTGGTACTGCTGTATTCGCTGGTGTTATTAGATTTTTGCAAGCTATTGTTGGCAGAGCATTACGAATTCAACAAGGACTCATGTTAATATCATTGATACCTTCGGCACTAAACATATTACTATTCTTACGAGTACTCAGAGATGCCAATTTAACCAATGGAGTTATGAATTTACTAGAACTTATTGTGAACAAAATAGGCTATGGATTCAATCAAGAAATTGCTATGACAGCAGTAACAGTTTTCATCTATGTAGTAGTAGCAGTAACAGCTATTTCAATAATAGCTGAAATTGGTAGAATAATAGCTTTAGAAGTAAGGGGATTTCCTGTAAAACAAATAGAAGAATACCATTAAGGAGCAATCCTTAATTCTTCCTTTTTTTAAAAAAATCAAGTGTTGATACCTGCTGATGCAGATACCTTATCTTGATCACTGTTAATTTATATTAACAGTATTTAACTCCTATACGTTGCACTGTTGTTTGGTGATTTTTTCATTGATCTATTGTGCTCAGCTTTGAGTGGTTATGAGCAAACAATTACTCATTTGTTAATATTTCTTAGATAGTTGACATAAACCATATCAACTTGCGCTCTATCAATTACTTTTTTGTTTTGTGTTTTAAATTCTAATTTATAGTTTGACATTTTTTCTAACCTCTTTCAAGTTTCATTAAGATCTATACCTGAAGCGTTTTTCATCATCAGGTTGTTCGAGCACCTTTTTTATTTCAGGATTTTTTTCGAATTTTCTGTTTATCATTTACATCACCATATATTTTCAAAATCGACTGTAACAGTTTAGCCATTGTCACAGTCAACTTTTGTAGTTGAAACCCAAAAACAGAGTTTTGGTCGTCTCACTCAAAACTTCTGATAAATATTATTCATCAGCATCACTGTATCTTATATTCTAGTATATAAAATCACCGCTATATAGTTGGCGTTGCTAATATATAGAAGACCATATCTATCCCAATGAAAACTATAGATTCTGAAAAAAGAAAAGAAATGATGAATAAAAAAAAGGAAAATTAATTTGGATGCTCCTTCTTGTACCATTCGTTGACTTTTTTAATCAATTTTTTACGTCCATTTTTGTCATTAGCTAAACCTAAAAGTTGTTCTTTAGTAAGATCACTGAGCTTCAATAAAGTAAGCGTAATCTGAAGGCTATTCAATTGCATATCATCTTTAATCATTTTGAGGAATTTCTCTTCTGTAAAATCTTTGAGGATTTCTTTATAAGCCCAATTAGCATATTGATCAAAATCAGCTGCAAAATCAAAATCATCACTTTCTGTCATATCCTCCCCATAGGACCAGTCATCATACGAGTCATCACTAGCTAGAGATTCTTCTGCAGGTTCAAAGATATACCAAAGATGATTGAGTATTCTTGCGTATGCGTGATAATCTTCTCTTGGTAAATTTGTTTTTTTGCCTAACACTTCATTGTAGGCTAATAATGCTTCCATAACAAGTGCTTCATTTTCATATGAAGGTTTCAAGAATAAATCTTGTAAGCGATAAATATGAGTGTCAAAATGATCATTATCTTTTGGGCCTGTGAAATTAGTTAAGATTATTGACACTACTCGTAAAAATCTTGCGAGATCAACTTTTGTTATAAGATCATAATGATCCAAAAACTGTTTTGATAAAATATTATTTGCCAATTTATATGGTCTTGCCAAATTCTCTTTAGTTTCACCAAAATACGAATGTTCCTGATAAGTTAGAACGGTTTTAATAAAGAAATCTTGTTTAACAACAAGATCCAATCCACTGCTTTTTAGATAATCTAATCCTAGTTTGTATTTTTGATAGAAGTTTGACATAAGAGTACAAGATTATTTGGCGATTTAAATTTTATTAGAAGCAATTTTGATATAATATTTAACTATCAGAGAACATTTTGAGAAGAAAAAGTTTAGACTAATAGATGATATTTTTAACATTAAAAGCAATTAATTTTCTGGGATAAAAATGGATTTGAAGAATTTTAGTAACTATCATGTTTGGGCTGGCAATAGAATTCGAAAATTATTAGAAACTGTAAGTGAAGAAGAGTTTGAAAAAGATTTAGGTGAGGAATTTAGCCATCCATCACTTAGAAAGATGATTTTCCATACTATAATGGCAGTAAAATATTGTTTAGCAGTTGTGAACAATGATACTGAGAATTTTAATGTAGAATGGGAAAAGATCAAAAAATTACCAATGAAGGAACTTTTAGATCAGTGGCAAGAATTTGATGTTCAATATGCTGAAAAATTACCAGTAGATACAAATGATACAACAAGGGTTATTTATTTCGGTGAAAATGATTTTGATGTACCAAAATTAGATTTCCTATTACAATATATTACTCACACCATTTATCATCGTGGGCAGATAATCATCGGATTAAAAAAACTTGGAAAGCAAGTTATTGGAACAGATTACCTATTTTATCTTGAAGAATTGTACTCAAAAAAGTAAATCATTTATCATGTTTAATAAAATGAGTTCGATTAACCTTTGTATCTTCCTATTCTATTTTGAACGTCATTCAAGTCAATTAATTTATCAGTAACAAAAAAAGTTAATTTCCTATAAAAAAAGAAAGTAGAAAGAGGATTTTTATTATTCCTCTTTTTGAGTGTCACTAACTTTTGCATCCTCTGAAGGACGAATCTTGTAAGACACTTGAACTGTTTCTCCTGGAGTAATGGTGTCAAATTTCCAAGTTAATGTTTGAGCATCATCTTTTTCACTGACTGTTGCTTCGTCACTAACATCAAAAAGTTGTATACCAACGGGGATTTTTTCTTTCAAACGATAATTAGTTAGTTCACCTTCACCCATGTTCTTAATGGATAACGTGATTTCATACTCACCTTCAGTATCAAGAGCTTGAATGTCTTTTCCTTTTGCTAGATTCTTACGGATATGAACAACCAAAATCTCAATGGGATCAGCTTTTATCTCAATTGGTTTACCTGCGGGATAAGTATTTGCACTTAAGATTGCATTAGCTTGATAGAGAGTTTCTTTAGTAGGCTTGAAAGCAGTGATAGGATATCGAAATTCTATTTCATCACCAGGTTTCAATGGACCATAATCTGTATCCTTTAAGTTTTCAAGTACCACTGTAATGGTGTGTTCTCGTGTTGGATCTTGATCTTCTGGTTCGATTGTTATAGCATCGGAAGGAACATCTATTGCTCTACCATTCAATAACACTTGAACGTCTTCTGGTCTTGGTGGTAAGAACTCACTTTGAATTTGTTCAACTAATTTTACTTCATTAAGATTAGCTCCTCCAGTGTTAGCTATTTTACCACTTAGATTGAAAGGAGTAATTTTGAAAGAAGGAAGTTTAGCAACATCATAACCTATAGTACCATCTAATGCAGCAACAGCTAATTCAACATCTGCATAATTCATTTTTATTTTAGATACAATTTGATGATCAGCTATTGTAAAGAATTCAATCTTTGTTTTAAATTCTGGATAATCACCATCATCTGTAGCATAAGTCCAAGTTTTAGATTCCCAGGTACCTCCAGCAGGAATAACTGGTATTTCATTAGGATCAATGTCAATAAATTTGACACTAGGATCATCAGCTTTGTAAACATCAGCATTAACTAATCTAATCTTAAATTCACTCTTATTTTCAAATATGAATTTACATTCGTAGGTGTTGGGTTCCTCGTCCATTTCATTAGCAATAATATTGTAGGAGTTGTTTGTATAAGCGTCAAATTTTTGTATCTCGAGATCACTTAGTGAGTGTGGTTTCATATATTTGACAGCAAATTTGCCAGTTCGCAATTTGATATCTTTATTTTCAACATAAACTTGCACTCGTAAATCAAGAGTTGCATCTTCTCCTGCATCAAGTTTTTCGATTTCCCAAAAAGCTACTTGTTGACCATCCTTGTCTTTTATTTCTGCTGTGCCAACTGATTGATTGAGTAGTTGTACATTACTAAAATCTTCAGGGATAATTTTATACAAAGCAATCTTTGTTAATTCTTCATCAGCTTTATTCGTTAGCTTAATACGAATAAAAATTTCATTTTCAGCTTTAATAGCTAATGAATAAGATTCAATTTCTGGGTTTCCAGCTGTGGAAATAAATTCCTCAACTGAGAGTTCTGGTTCTACACGTGCTTCAAAGGAATACTCGAAGTCTTTCTCTTCAGTTGGATTCAATTCTTGTAATTGAATTGAGTCCTTTTCTAGCGATGTTTTAGAGATATTTCCTAAAGTGACATCTATATCCCAAAGGCGATCTTTCTCTGATTCATTTTTGATCGTCATCTTGCCTGTAAACACATTTTCTAAACCAGATGGTGTACCATCATGCTCATAAAACATTTCAATTTTTTCAAATAATTTTATTGGAACCAATTTGGATTCCATTTTAACATCACCTATGATTAGTTCTCCTTCAACCTCACCAGTATCTTTGTCAATTGTTACTTGAGGTTGCCCCTCATCATCTTCTCCAATATTTAATTCTACCCTTTTCAATTCCTCTGCCAATGCTTGCTCTGCTAATTCTTCTGTACCAAAACCTTGACCGCTCAATTTTTCAATAATATCTTCGAAAAATTTACTGATCTCGATTTGTCTACCGCGTAAATCGGGCTCAAGGTTTTCATTAATCGCTAATCTGATCATGTTTTTACTATCTAATGAGAGAGAAGCAGTTTCTTTGGGATATCTCTTAAAGAAATCCTCAGCAGAGATATTTAACCTAATTTTCAGTTTCTTACTTACATCTGCAGTTCCTAGATTTGGCAATTCATAGAAGGGCATGGAATCATTTCCTATAAATAGTAAAATTAAGCTCAGTGGTATTGTATTAAAATTTTATTAATTAGGAACATTTGTGCAAATTTTAGAAAAATATTTTTTGATTAATTTTTTCAATTATTTTTGATGTATAGTTTATGTTTTATTGTAAGCTTTTTATTAGAAAATGAAGCTGATTTTATTATAAATAGATGATTTACAATGCGAATTGCTATGGCCATAACTAATCCAGCTTATTTCAAGAAAAGAAATCTTTCAGAGATATTGGATTATATTAAGATTGCAGGGAAACAAAAAGCTGATTTTATTTTGTTCCCAGAAGCAGCATATACAGGACTAATAATAACAGATGATCCTAATAAAGACAAAATATTATTTGTAAAAATCCCAAGTAAAGTGACAAAGACAATAACAAAAGCAGCGAAAAAAGCTGGAATAAATGTATGTATAGGATTACTAGAATTGTATGAAAACAAATTTTATGATAGTGCAATATTAATAGATCGAGATGGCAATATAACATTGAAATATCAGAGAATAAGCCCAGGATGGCATGCATTAGATATCAATAATAGTGAATTTTACAGAGAAGGGGTTGAAATCCCAATTTTAAAAACTGAGTTTGGTTCTGTTGCGATTTTGCTTTGTGGTGATTTATTTGATGAAGAAATAATTAAACGAGTCAAGCATCAAGAAATTAATTATTTATTTTTGTTACTAGCTAGATCTCTAGATAGAACTGGTAAAGAAATAACCTCTCAATGGGAAAATGAATTATTTGAAGGATATATCCCTCAAATTAAAAAATTAAGAACAACATGTTTTATTGTTAATTATTACTCACAAACTTTTATTGATGAAACCTCTATACCAGTAGGAGGTGCGTCTATAATTTCATCAGAAGGAAAATTACTAGCTTCTTACCCAATACTCAAGAATGGATTATTTGTTTATGATCTATATGATTGATTGAAAATCATTCAATATTAGATTTAAAAAATAATAGTTAATGTAAATCGAAGTTTATATTATTCATACTGTGAAATTTTCAAATGGGGCTCGTTCTTTCCAAAGATTATAATAAATGTTAAGGATCCAAGCTAAATCATAGTATTCTCGATCTTTTTGCTTTTTACGATGTCCTAACATATCATCAATAGTAAGTAAAGCCATATGTATCTCCCAACCTGTTCGATTAGATTTTTCTTTCATAAAAGTTCTAAGTCTTTTGAATAAAACATCAGGAGTATCGTCTTTTTCAGGGCCGTTAAAATCAGTGATTAAGATTGAACAAGCACGAACCAATCTTTGAAGATCCACTTCAGTTGTTATTTGAAATCTTTGTCTTAAGTCTTCACTAAGAGCATAGGTAACTATCCCATATCGTTCCTTAGCTGAGATGGGGATAGATAATGTTTCTTTCTCTTTATTTTCAAATACAGAACCAGGTTTGAAAACTATTTTACCCATTCCTGATTGTATTATTAGATCCAATCCCGTTTTATCCAAATAGCCTAAACCAATTTGGAATCTTTTTTGTCTTTCTTTGCGGTTCATAATCAAAAAAAAGCTACTAAGAATTTAAAGATTCTTCATTAATAGCTTTGAATATTATTTAGCAATCTGGAATCCAATCACTGCTTTCACCACAACAATCACAGCAAGAGCAACAACATCGGCATGGATTATTAGGAATATGACAAACCTCATCAGCAGTACTAGCACAACAATTAATTCTGCAATGATCCTCCTCTGGTTGTTCTGGGCTATTTGGATCAGTCAAATAATTAATTGGCAGCGCATTGATTGAATATTGAGTTTTTATTGATGATTGTAAATGTTTTTTACATAACCCAAAGGGAGTAGTTGATGCAAGAGCAAATGATCTTATTTTATGGAAAATTTGGTTGTCGTTGTTAGCGTCTAAATCATCCTTAGCTAATTTGGTAAGAAAATTATGAAATTCAGAAATCAATTCATTACGGTTATCATAATAATAATTCATAATTTCATCTTTTGACCAATCCTTAAATGGATTATAATTATTTGTTTTGGCATCTAAATGTCTGTCTTGTATAGAGTCTCTCATTGCTATTAAAGCACCTAAATTTCGACCAAGAATGGTCATTTCTTTTACTTTATTAGATGAGCAATTACTTAGTAAAGCAGTTGTTTTGAAAATTAATCCATAACCTTCGCCACTGTTTTTAAAATAGGTTAATGGATCAATTGGTTCACTTTTATTTTCTAAATCAAAGACAATATTCTCTATAGCTGTAAGCTTCCTTTCAATGCCATAATAATCTCGAACCAATGGTTTTGATAATTTTAATATTAATTTTACCAGTGGTTGTGACATTTTATCAAAAAAACCATTTGAAGAATCATAAGCAACATCTTTGAATTTATTATATAATGATCTTCTCCAAACATATTTGGAAAAAGCAGTAGCATTCTTTTTGTCTGCTCCTAAATTCAACATCATTAAATAAATGCCTTCACATCGTTGATATAGAGAACAGTATGATTTTTTTACACTATAAAAAAGACATTCCAAATAATCTTCCCTCAAAGCATATAGCTCTTAAAATCTTTTAAAGGTATTTGATGAAAATAGGGAAATTTGAAACAATAAAATTATCGAAAATTTACCTATTTATCATCTGTCCTAAATCAACTTTTACAGCAACAGCTAATATTTGATCAATTAAACCTTTTAAATTGTAAGAAGCTAAATTATAGGGGGACATACCAGGACGACCCATACTTCGCATAGCTATCTGCATAGGCATCATTCGCCCATAACTTGTTCTTGGATCTACTATAACAAATGTGATTTCCTTACTTAACTCGAGAAAAGCTCTTAGAAATACCTGTTCTGAATTGCTATCGAGAATTTGACCTGTAAGTACTGATTCAAATTCAATAATATCAGCTTGATTCTTGAATTTGAAGTTGTTTTCCTTAACTATAAGGAAGATATTATCCAATAATACTTGTTTTGCTTCTTCAAGTGTTGGTGGTGAGGTTAATGTTTGTGGGAATGCGATCATACTTTTACCTGATTTTTCTAAAACATAGGTACTTAATGCAATGCTCATATAAAAGCCAGTCATTATCGGTTCATCATTTTTATCTTTTAATAAAAATCCAGTTACAAATTGAAAATCAAGAAGAGTATCCGTTTTTACAGCAACAATTTTGTATTGATTTCTACCAGCTTCTTCTATTGCTTTAAGTAAAATTCTTCTTTTCTCATCATGAGTGCCTATTGGCATAGAGTGTTGTGAAGTAGTAGCTGATCTCGCAACAAATGTTTGTGATTGATTAATAGGATGTCTTGCTGTTATTTGATGTATTTTTATATCTTCATCTCGTTTCCTTACATATCTAATAAGAAAAACTAAGCCTGTTATTGAGAGTCCTATTATTAGGAAACAAATGGCAAAAATCAGTAATAATAATGCACCATCAGAATCAAGAAATCCTTCAGTGGTTCCTTCCCAATCGGGATTTATTGAAATAATATTTAATGACAACGAAGAAAATGAAACCTCAATTGTTCCAGTATACCCTTCTTCTAAATAGGTTCCTATTCTTACAACACTTAATGGTCTGCTTAAACCTCTACGCCACCATTTTTGAATTAAAGCTCTGCCATCTTCTTCAACTATAGTTTTAATGGAGCGTTCACTTGTTCGTTTGATAATGAGCTTTATAGTATTAGTAGTTTTTAAAGATCCAAAAGAATCATGTTTTGCTTTTTCTTCCCAATCAAATTTATAAGCACCCACAGAATAAGTCCCACCACCATCAGGAGTCATATATGGTAGATAAACAGCTCCAGCAAAACAAAGATAACCATAATTATCTGGTACAGAAGCACTTGGAAATAAAGAACCAGCTTCTTCATAATAGCTTCCCAAGGAAACTATGAAACCACCAAACTCAGTACCTGTATAGCTATATTCCATGGTCAATTCTAATTCGAAATTTGCTACTTTTCCATAACCATTTAGTGTTAAATAATAATATTCCCGAATTCGAGATGAACCAACTGATCCTGTAAAATCAAAAGTTAAGCCAGTACTAGTTTTAGTACTTATGATCTTTCCATCATTTCTTAATAAATCAAAATCATCAAAGGATGTGATTAAATTTTCACAAAGTTTGATATCATTATTAAAATTGGATTGTTCACCTTCAACAGTTTGAATTAAGAAGTTTGTAGATATACAACTAAAAATTAAACATACTGTTAGTGATATTGCTATCTTATTATTCATTAAAAACCCTCTTCAGTATTGTTATTGTACCGATAGAATTTAATAATTTTACCTAAACCAAATAATGTTTCTAAAATGTATTAGTGAGTAAAAGAAAGAGGGTTATGTTCTCTTTCTTCTAAAAATAGCTGCAGATGTTATCATTGTAAGAAATGCTAATGGAAACAAAATAATAGATAGTGAGATTGATTCAGTTTCTGATAAGAATAAAGGATAAAGATCAACAGCTTCTGCAGGACCATCAATTGTATAACTTCCACGACCATTATAATCTGACCAATGGTTACCATATTTACCCAATTCATCATACCAGAAATTATTAATGCCTTCATCATAGCCTTGGCTAGTGATAATACCTGTTCGTTCACCATCAATGTTATATTCTGTAGCTTTGGAATTATTTACAAAAAAATTATGATGTATGATATTACCACTACTTGTTGAACCAACAATGGTTAATCCAAATTCATCTGAATTTTCAATCTGGTTATGAGTTACGATATTGTTATTGGAATAGCGAAGATTAATTCCTTGATAGTTGTTAGAAAGAATTCTATTGCTGGTTATTTTGCAGTTATCAGCACCATTCAAATGTATACCTTGCATAAAATAAGCACATTCGTTATTCTCAATAGTGCAATTATTCAAGGATCCCAATACAATCCCCCCTCCATCACCTGAACTTGAGATGCAAGTATTATTACCTATATAACCTATTCCTGTAGCAATATTGCCAACTAATATGCTAATATATTCTGATGTAATTAGACATTCGCTTATTTCAAAATAGACTGTTACTCCCTCTATATGTATTCCGGGGATTTCATCAATTGTAGTAATATTAAATTTAGTTATTAGATAAGGTTCTAGTTTAGTTCCTTCTCCCGAGAGATTGCATGTTTCAAAATCATCATTAGAATTAATATATATCGGAGCATGTTCAATTAAATCATCAGGAATAATTTTACCACATATGTCAAAAGTTGGAAACATCTCTTGTACCTTACTAAATATCAAAGTGTTATTTTTGCTTGAAATAGAAAAACCAACTATTAACCAGATAATCATAAATAAACAATAAAATGAAACAGATTTTTTTCCCGCCAAATAAAACACCTATTATTATTTGATTTATCATGCAATAAATGAATACTCATAAATCTTGATAATTTTCTTCTATTAGCTTTTTAATTTCTAAAGCAACCTCATTCTTTTCTGTTTTCTCTAAAATTGTCATTAATTCTTCTAATCCTATTTTACTAACAAGGATATTATCTGGTTCAATGGATAATAGATGTTTAATTTCTTCAACTGAAGGTTCAATTTTATGCCAAATGTTAGCAGGTGTAAATAATTGCTCATCTTTGAATTCTACATTTTGACCATCAACAGTAAAGAATAAACCTTCAGCTCTTTCTTCAAGTTTGAATTCCTGGTTACCTATCGTTGTGAATTGTGTTAAATAACCATTTTTAACGTAAAAAGTCGTATAAAGTGGAAACATGTCAACATATGTTGAACGATAGTAACCTAAGTATTGCTTCCAAGATTCTTTATCAGGACCAAGTTCATCTTCAGATCCGTTATCATAATCAAAAATCAATACTCGTCCTTCAGATGTTAATACTTTTACTTTGATTGGCTGCTCTTTATCATTAAGTATAAATACTACTTTTGGTGTTTCTTCGCTTGAAAAGATTGTCTTTGAATGAGGTTTCAAGATAATATCTTTACCTTGAAGATCAAAACACAATTCATTGTTTTTGAACTCAATTACTATATTCATCATTCTTGAGATATAATTGCCAGCTAAGCGTTTCAAATGTGAATTATCAATAGTTATTACTGGAGGTAGCTTGATTTTTTCATTTATTGTTAAGTTATCAGGCATTTTACCAAATTTCTCTTCAAGTAATTTAGAAAAGACCATATTTGATAATTCCAGCAGAACGGGGAATGTACTTGTTATATCATTAGACTCCACTAATAATCCTAATCCTAGTTTTGGATAGAATTGATGTAAGGCAAAACATCCATCACCATCCCCCATGAAGCTAAGCAATAATTCACCACCAAATTTATTTTTAATAACACCTATGCCATATCCAATAGTTACTAATTGATGTTCCTCAGGAAAAGGAATAGAATAAATCTCATTTAATGATTCTTCTGTTAAAAATGGTTCCTCACCTACATAACCATTATTCAAATGCATTTTGATAAAATTAGCCATTTCATGAACTGAGCTGTATTGTGCAGCAGAACCTAAATTAGGACTAATTAATAATTCTGAATTAAATTGCCTATCACCATAATGACCTCTTGCCCAATTATGATACCCTAAAACATTCTGTGTCCCAACAACAGATGATTTCATCCCTAATGGTTCATAGACCTCATCTTTCATCCAAACATCGAATTTTTTGCCAGTAATTCTTTGCAAAATATAAGCAACCAAATCATATCCAGCATTCGAATAAGAATAAGAATGATTTTCACCAACGGGATATTTTTGCCAACTCTTATTTATAGAAGCTATGTATTTTTCAAAAGAATATAATGGATAACCTTCGAAATCTGATTGCAATGTAAAATGCTGTAAACCTGCTCTATGAGCCAATAAATGACGAAATGTTATCTTATCAAGTTCTTTTAAGTCGAATGTAGTGTTTATGGAAAATTCAGGATAGAATTTACGAATTGGATCATCAAGGTTTACTAATCCTTTTTGTACAGCTCGGAAAAAAGCGGTTGCTGTGTAAGCTTTTGATAACGAACCAATCCAAAATAATGTTTTTGGATTTACTTTTTTAGTTTTAGACCAATCAGTATATCCAAATCCTTCAGACCAAATAATCCCAGATTTATCAATAATAGCTATTGAGATGCCAGGAATGTTTTTTTCATCCAAACTTTTCTTAATAAATTTAGTAATCTCATCTATAAATTGGTTCATAAAAGTTCCATTCATAAAATAAACTCCAATTTGTGATTTGTTAATCATTTATTCTACTACTCTAAACTATGTTTTGATTTTCTCAATATTTTATTAAATAAAATGAATTTTGGAAACTCTTGATTAATCTTTTTGCAAAAAGAATTTCAATATAAAAACTTTAGATTTTAGAATAATTTTAAGATTCAATAATTTCAAGTAATACTAATGAAAGCATTAAGAATAATTTTAATCCCTTCAATAATAATCATTCTTCTCTCAAGTTTATTTACATTTAATGCTTCATCTGAAAGTAATTTAGTTCTCCCACCTAATACTTCTATGAATGATTTCCAAATCAATGATGAATATAATAATCAAAATTATCGATTATATCCTACTGATCACAATGTTGGTGATGTTGATGAATTTTGGGTGACCGATCTAACAAATGATTTAAACGCTGGTTTTGTGCTAATCAATGCTACATTATTAGTAGAGGGCAACCATTGTTATATCTATATGGCTGAAGATTCAATCGATTATTTAAATGAAGAAAATGCTCTTGATCGAGCGGAAAGATTACAGTTTGAATTCGATACAAAAATCTATGATAGCAATTTGGAGTACATTGGAAATCCTGATGGTATATTGGGGGATATTGACGGAGATCCAAAGTTAACGATATTAATGTTACCTTTAGTAAGAACAACTGGTAATTTGGGTGTTACAGGCTACTATCATGAAAAAGATGACCATCCTGGTTATAGCTATTCCAATCAACGTGAAATGGTTTATGTAGATGCAGAAATTAGCATCACAGAAATAATCAAGGTAACAGCTCATGAATTCAGCCATTTAATCTATGGTAATAATGAAATAGATGAAGCGCGATTTATAGACGAAGGAATTGCTAATTATGCTGTTTATCGTATTGGTTATTATAATAATATGTCCTATTGGGATTATGAACCAGGTATTAATCTAACTAATACTGTACCTGCATTTATGTCACTTTATTATCGAAGTTTACTTTATTGGCATTTTCATGATGCAACATTAAGAAATGCTGAGTATGGGAGAGCCTATATGTTTATGCTCTATTTAGCAGAAAGATTTGGTTCAGAAATTGTCACAAGGTTAGTAACAGAACCAATAGATGGTGCCCCAGCAATGAACAAAGTTTTGGATGATCTAGGTTATGATTTGAGATTTAATGATATATTTCTTGATTGGATAACAGCTTGTGTACTTGATAATACGGAGTATGAATATGGCATCTATGGTTATTCTACCGCTGAATTCAAAATAAACACATTTTACCCTGTGACATCTTACCCAGCAACTTTGATAAATAAAAGGCATTACTATTATGGTTTCCAAATTACTAAACTATATTCTCCGCCAGATAATTTTACAATAGCAATAAGCAAACCTAACTCCTATTCTCTAGGTTTATCAATTGCTATACAAGATACTTTAGGGTTAAGAGTTATACAAAAATTGTATGAACAACCTTCAGAGGATATTTATGAATTCATCACAGGGCAAGAAATTAGTACTGTTTATCTTATAACAAGTTTAATGTCACATAATACACCAACCACTTATACTACAATACAAGATTATACTCAACTTAATTTTATAGAGCCAAATGTTGATTTGAATATTACTATCCTTGAAGGTCATCAGACATCAACAGAAACTGATCAAGCAAATAACAATTTATTTCATCTTATTATTCCAAGTTTGGTGTTAATTCAAATAATTAAAAGAAATATTAGAGCTATAAAAATAAAGAGAAAAAAAGAATGATAAAATAGATAATAACCATTTTATCTTTTTCTTTTTCTAATACCAAAGAATATTACCAATAAAATAAGTGCTGCCAGACCTGAACCTCCACCAATGAAATACCATTTATTTTCAACTATGAATTGCATTACATCAGAAATATCAGTTTGAACAACTTGATGATGCAATCGAAAACTAAAATTGTCACTGGTATAGGTGCCATTGTATTGACCAATATTTTCAGACTCCTTTAACATTCCAAGAGTCTTATCATAAGTGAAAGTTGAATTAGAGTAAAGATAGATTGAAAGTGTAGGTTCTACGATTATATCTAGTGTACCAATAAACCACAAGTTCATTGTGTAACTTTCTACAGATTCAATTTTTGTAGCTTCATATGAAAATTCAGAGAACATTCCCGAAATACCTGTCATTGATGAATCTAGAGCATCATATAACAAATCAAAAGTATCCCAAGTTGCAGGGGCAGCATCAACAAACAAGGGAAAAGTAAATGCCGGTAGATAATAAGGTTCAATCTCTCCTGAGCTTGATATTTCAATGATAGAAAATTCTATCGGTAAATTATAACCAATTATTAACCAATTTAAAACAGAGATTAAATCAACTGGACTAGGACAAGAACCATGTACTGTAACATTATTTAATGTTGAATTCCACGCAAGAGAAGATGCTGACACGCTTTCAATATAAATTGAATGGATTTTCGGAGTAGGGATGATGAGACTGCTAAATGTAAATCCTGCAAAATCACTAGTAAGATAGTCATAATAACCACCTGTATAAGAATCAATAACCTTAAATTTGTACTTCTGTCCAACATCCACTCCAAATGAACCTTGAGCTGGTGTTGTTAGTAAAATTAAATTTAGTATTATTATAACAGAAGCTAATTTCAAACGCTTATGCAAAATAACCACCATATTTTTCCTGTTTAATATTATTAAACAGATATTTTAACTAATTTGAGTATTTATCTTTTAGGTTTATGAATTATCACGATAAAATTTTACTTTTGATTCTTCGTTTGTTGAAAATTATCCGTTTTTAGTTGTCTTAAATTGAAAATAATAAAATGTGATGCAGGTATTATCCAGAAGCACCATTCAAGAATCAAAAGGATTACCCAGATGAAATTCGTTGGTTTTGAAGAATACGAGTTGTAAAATAATCCAAATTGGAATATTAAGAAGACTGTTAGCAGTGCAAAGATAATCGAGGTTGACCATCTTAGACCTTTAACAAGCTTAGGTTTAGTAATTTCAACTGAATTAGCTTTATTTTGGAAAGTAAAAACAACAAGTGAGAAACGGTTACCTAGTATTAATAAAATTTTTAGAATTATTGTTAAAACTACAATCACAATAGCAATTGCTAGATTTATATTTCGCTCTTGAGTGAAATAATCTTGATTATCAACTCCACCTAAGAGTCTTTCCCATTCGTTTAATAATATATTAATTAATTTGATACCACGGTCACCATTGGTAAGTATAACAATTCCATCATCAGTTTCATTTGAAAATCTAAACAAACTGTGGTATCCCCAATTATCACCACCATGCCCAACTGTTACTTGGCCATTTTCTAATTTTCTCCAATTAAAACCTAATGTATAACCCCAATCTGAACCAAATTGAGAGGTTAACATGTTGTTAAATGTAGTTTCATTTAAGAGTGATTGCCCATAAATGAATAACTCACACCAATTGGTCATATCTTCAATCGTTGAATAATGTCCTCCAGCAGATTTGAATGGTGTATAGCTTAAAACAGCTGGTAAGAACAAATTACCATAACCTTTAGCAAAATTACTACGAATAGACTCATCCCATCCAGCAAAGGTATTTGTTAATCCAAGCGGTTGCAAAATAACTGTTTGTAGATAGTCTTGATAATCAAGTCCTGTAACTTCTTCTATTATTAGTTGAAGAATACCATATCCCCCTCCTGAATATATATAGGTCGAAGCTGGTTCTGTTATTACTTTAACATCTGCATCTGTTAATGCTTCTTCTATACTAGGAAGCGTGTCTAGATTAAGCTGACCAGGAACACCACTCAAAGATAATCCTGCTGCGTGACACAAAATGCGTCTAATAGTAACACCATTATTATCAAAACCATTATCCGGAAGGGACCAACGAGTAAGATAAGTTGACACTGGAACATCAAGATCTAACAAACCATCTTGAACTAATTTCATAATCGCAAATGCACATTGTGTTTTTGATATCGAAGCAATTTGGAAATAATCATCTGAAGTTAATGGATCATTTTTCCAATAATTGGCTTTGCCAGTAACTAATGTAGTTGTCGTACTTTCATGAATAATTGATATTGCTCCACCAGGGATTGAATAGGTTTTTAACAAATTTTCCCATTTTAATTCTAGTTGTTCTTTGAAATCATTTATACTAGTTGATTGTTCAAGCTTAGTTGGATGAAAAAGTGCTTTGTGGTTGGTTATTGTAATATAGAGAAAGGGAGTTAAAATAAAAATAGCCATTAATGTTAAAGCTAGAATTTTCTTCTTCAAATCAATCACCAGAACTAAAAATTATTTTAGTAATAACCTTGAGATATTTTAATTTTGTCAATGAAAAAACTAGAAATTAATCATACCTGATTTTTATGCAAAATTCACAAGTAATACATTCTTAAATAATGAAGCTGTATCTCTTTCTACTAAGGTGCTTTTCATTGTCAGAAGAAGTTAACATTTTAATCGATAAAGGAAATGAACTGTTGGATGTAGGTAATTATATTGAAGCAATAGAACAATATACTGAAGCAATAAAGATAGACAGTGATTTCTTTGAAGCTTATTATAATAGAGCTTATGCTTATTTCCAACTTAGAAGGTTTGAGGAATCATTAGAAGATTACACTAAAGCAATTGAAATTGAACCTGATAATGTAGAGGTATTGAATGAACGAGGTATGGTTTGGCGTCAATTAGGCGAAAATGAAAAAGCACTAAAAGATTACGATAAAGTTATTGAATTAAAACCTGATTTTGCTTTACCATATAATAACCGTGGATTGATTTGGAATGAACTCATGAATTTAGAAAAGGCATTGCAGGATTTTACGAAAGCAATTGAACTAGATGATGAATTCTATAGCGCATATCATAATAGAGGAATAACTAATTTAGCATTAAGAGATTATGATAAAGCATTAGAAGATTTTTCAATGGTAATATCTTTAATACCCGATTTTGCTGATGCACACTATCTTAAAGGTCAAGTCTATTTTGAACTCCATGATTTCAGCAAAGCATGGGATTTGCTTGATGAAGCAATGAATATTGAGCCATCTTATATTCAAAGACCATATCAACACCCCCTTTTTAGAGGATTATCCTTAGAAAAAATGGAGAATTATAAAGAGGCAATTAAAACTTATAATAACATAATCTCAGAGAATCCTTCTTTAGCAATAGCTTATGCTCGTAGAGGTTTTTGTTTAGCAACTCTAGATAAAATTGAGGAAGCGATAAAAGATTATACAAAAGCTATCTCACTAAAAAAGGATTATACCACTGTTTATTATAATAGAGCCATTCTATATGAGGACTTTGGTGTGGAATTACAAGATGAAGGGGATGAGGAAGGATACAAAAAATATCTTCTGATGGCCATAGATGATTATGATCACTCATTAGCAATTACGCCTGATTTTATTGAAGCAATAAATAATCGAGGATTAGTCTATTACTATCTTGAGATGTTCGAAGATGCTATTAAGGATCTTTCTAAAGTGATTGAAATGATGCCTGAAAGAGGTTTAGCGTATGACTTCCGAGGGTTATCTTGGAAGGGGGTAGGAGAATTAGATAAAGCAATCGCGGATCATACAACAGCAATAGAATTTGAACCTGATGACCCAATCATCTACAATAATCGTGGTTTAGCTTGGAAAGAAAAAGGCGATTTGCAGAAAGCATTACTTGATTTTGAAAAAGCACTATCATTAGATCCAAATTTTGATGAAGCACAAGACAATCTAAATGAAATCAAAAGAAGCAAATGATATAAACATCGAATTTATTTTAATGATGAAAAATGATTAGCTTTATAACTTTACAGAGCTAATAATCATTAGGAAAAAACGATGAAATGGGATTCTAAGATTGTTCTATTAGTTGTAATTATTTTACCTATTATATTGTTGAGTTTTCAAACAAAGGGGAGTATTCAAGCGGGTTACTCAGATTTTGATAATCAAACGATGCTTATTAATTCTGATCTACCATCAACCATTAATGGCAATTATACTGAGATACATCAATGGGATGATGAATTTTCATATGCAGAACAAGTAATGGTCATTGATAATGTGGCATTTTATTTAGATGAAAAAAAAGGATTAATATTACTTGATATTACTAATAAATCGGATCTTAAAGAGATTGGAAATTATAAAAAATCAAATATAAATTGTTTTTATGTATCAGAGGAGCTTATATATATTGGAGGAGTCTCTAAATGGAGTGGAGGGGCTAATAGTGCTATTGGGCTTGAAGTTTTGGATTATTCTAACCCATTAAATATTACTAAGATTGGCCAATTTATCGATATAGGCGAAATTACAGCTCTCTATGTTAAGAATAATATTGTATATACACTTGATTATCATAGTGCTGATTTACGAGTTGTTGATTTCAATGATCTAGAGAATCCTATTATTATTTATGAATTCCAGAGGAATATGCAAAAATGGTTTAAACTAACTAGTAATGGTCACTATCTAGCAATGATTAGCACCTCTTATGATGAAGGAGAAAATGAATGTGCTTTATTTGACATTAGTAATGCAACTAATCCAATTCATTTAAACGAATTTACTATTGGAATAGGTGATGCGTTTTTTGATGAAAATAACTATCTGTTTGTAACTCATTACGGTTTAGTGGCTGATATTCTTGTTTATGATGTTTCATTAACGACACCAATTTTGCTATCATCAATAGAAGGGCGTTGGCCAATGCAAATTTTCGTCGAAGATTCTATTGCTTATACTTGTGGGATAAATTATTTTGGTATTTTTGATTTCTCTAATATCTCAAATCCTATTGAACTAGCTTTAGTTTATAATCATAATTACTATGCAAGAGATATTGCAAAAGCAAATGATTTTTGTTTAATACCAGCTGGTAGTTCAGGATTGTTTGTTGTTAATGTTCAAAATACTACTAATCCTGAATTATATAACAAATATGGCATTAGTGGTTCTGTGCAAGAAATGGTTGCTAAAAATGGAATAATGTACATAGCTGATTATGAAGCTGGTATTAAAGCTATTGATTTTAAAGATGTATTTTCTCCAAAAGTTTTGTATGAATATTATGATTTTAGTAGTTATTTTGAAATAACTGTCCAAGATGATTTACTTATAGCACTTAGTATTGATGATAGCTTCGTTGTTTTTAATATTCAAAATCCAAGCAATATGATTAAGATTGCTGAATATTATATCAATGATCCAAATGATATCATTCTTGAAAATGATATTCTGTACGTTTCCACAAGGGAATATCTCTTTACTTATAATTGCAGTGATCCATTAAATATCACTGAATTAACAAGTTATGAATATCCAATTTTTGTTAATTCTGGTTCAATTACGAAACATGAAAATCAGCTATTTGTGATTTGTAATGATTATAAAGTATTTATTTTAAATATCTCTGCGCAATTTAACATCTCTTATGTAAGTGATTATTATTGTGATGTTTCAGATATCTATATTCAGAATAATTTAGCATATATGGTAAATGATGGTAGTCTATTAATTTTAGACTTAACTAATATTAGCCAACCAACACTAGCAAGTGAATATCATCACAATCTGGAAGATGCTTGTGCAATTATTGTTGAAAATAACATTGCTTATATCGCTTGCAACGAAGATGATGTAGGATTACAAGTTATTGATGTATCAAATATACATAATCTGAAAACTATTGGTAATTGCATTGAAGGTTATTATATTGATATTTTACTTAATGAGGAATTAATTTTCCTATCTCAAGGTAGTTCAGGTATAGCTTTAGTAGGTAAAGATAGCGATAATGATTTTTTAGCTGATATATCTGAAATTTATCTCGGTACTGATCAATTTGATAAAGACACTGACAATGATTGGATAGATGATGGTGTTGAAGTAAAAGGTTATGGAACAAATCCTCTGCTTGTTGATACAGATGGTGACCGCTTTTCTGATTCCGAAGAGATTTATCGATGGCGCACTGATCCATTAGACGCTGCTGATAAACCAGGATTTTTCGATTATTTTCTTTATTCTGATAGTCAAGATTGGTTCATAACAATGATTATGTATTTACCAATAATTTTCATAACCATTGTATCAGGAGTTATTCGGGCCATTAAAACTAGAAAAGCTGTAGAACATTTATCTGGTAAAACTCTAAGAGGAATCTTTTGGATTAAACTACGACCAGCTATCTTATTCATATTTCTACTAATTCAATCATTAAGTCTCTTTTTACCGATTACATTTCTTAAAAGTGTTGATTATCTAAAAGGAAATCTACGTATAACATTCATGGGTTCATGGACTGAAACCTTTAAGGATAATTTGGGGGAAATAATTAGTTTTTCTGGACTAAATTCTGAATTAGGTAATTTCTCATCAGCTATTCCTTATCTATTAATTATAGGAGTAGCTTTATTGTTATTCTGTGGTTTGCTTTTTATCCCACAATCAAGTCTAATTGGTAAAATCGATAAAAAATTAGGTGAGAAAGATATCGCACCTTACTGGCGTTTGGGTGGTTTCCTAACAGCTACTGCTGGAATCTTAGGTATTGCTGGTATGAGTCTCTTCACTGTCTTTAGTAATGCAATTAAATCAGCAATCGTTTCACAATATGATAGCTCCTATCTTTATGAATTGACCTACAAAACGAGCTACTTCTTTAATTTTGTATTATTTGGTATTATAGCAATTATTGGTTTGTTCACAGTCATTTTTCCTGGAAGGCAGCAGAAGGAATATCAAGAGGTAACTGATGATATTGATGAATTAGTTAAAGGTGCAGGAGTTATAACTACTGCAGCACAAGCAAATATTGAAATCCCTATTAAGAAAAAAGAAGTTTCAACTAGTACATTATACGAAACTGGTTATCACCCTGAAAGAAAAATCTACAAAATTGATTCTCTTTGGAATTATATTAGAAACAGATTGATCCTATTCATAGTATCATTAGTATTGTTTTGTATAACTATTGCGACTGTAGGCTTTGTTTGTATGTCTAGGTTTGGTTATGATACTGATACAATTCTCTTATGGGGAGGAATAGCAATTATAGGTCCTATTCTATTGCTATTTTTCATGCAGTTATTTGTTAGACCAATGTTAAGTGATATTGGTTCTATTCGATCCGCCAGGATATTAAAGAATATTAATTATCTTGAATTAGCAGCTAAAGAATTGACTGTTGGAAAAATGTTCATCTCGAGACCATTTTTCACTTATGGTTATTGGCGAAGGAGATTAGCTATAGGCGCATTATGTGATATTGGCACTAAAGAAGCTATTAATATTTTACTCGAGATTGAAAGAGAGGGAGCTAATAGAGGAATAAAGAAAATAATTGTTAAAGCTATAGGAATCATTTATTACAAACATGACCTCTCAAAAAGCTTTGATTTAGACCAAGCGCTTGAAAGAAATATTTTCACTCCTCTAAAAGATGTAAAGCAAGAACAAATCATTGATACAAGTGTTTCTTATTGGGATAAAATGTTTAAAAAAGGAAGAATGAGGATTGCCTTTATCATGAGTATCGCTTATACAATAATTGGCTTTGTACTTATCATAACTGATGCGATAGTTCATTATTTTTATTTTGGTTTTGGACTTGGTGGGTTAATGTTTATTCTTGGAGCAATTATACTTATTCTTTATACAATAAATTATCGATTAGTGAAGAATCTAAAAGATAACTATAGAGAAGATGAATTACTAGAATTAGTTAATAAAAAAGGTGGTTTAAAGAAAAGCTTTGCTATTATAGCTTTGGTTGATATAAAATCCGAAAAAGCGTTACCAATTATTAAAGCCTTAGCAGAACAACACCTTGATGTTCCTACATATCAGAGCATGATGGCAGGAGCTTATAATGAATTGTTAGCGAGATTAAACAGAGAGAAATGAGCAAGTATCTTTAAGAACTTCTATAGCAAAGTTTTGTATGTGATAATTTATTATGAGTAGATCATCAGAAAATTATATTGGTAGAGATGGTATGCTTGATGAACAAGCATTAACAAGTGCTTTAATACGCACCGGAAAAATACCACAAGGCGAAATAAAAATTGTTGTCCACAATCTTGTAGAGTTAGTAAAATCTGGAACTCTTAAAAAAGATAGAGTAAGTATCATTGTTCATAATATTGTTAATGATGTAAAATTCAGAGCTAATTTTATTAAAAATCCTAAAAAAGCAATTGAATCTGCAAATCCACAACCATCACCTTGATAGGATTAATTCTTCTTTTACTTTTTTCCCTTTATCAAAAATAATGTATATTTCAATACTTGTATTGTTAAACTAAATTAATTCATAAATTCAAAGAAACTCTTGGTAACAAGTTCATCAATAAGTGCTATTTGTGAATTATCTTTCAAAACATACCCATCATACTCCCTTAGAGCAAATTCACTATGAGTATAATCAATCGCAAAATTTCGCAATTTCTCTCTAATCATATAACTCTCTTGAGTTAAAACAATAGCAAAAACCTTTTCAGCCATTGTTTCAAGCATTATAGCCACATCACCATGATCTATTAATTTCAAACCATCTTTTTGAGACTCGAAAATCGTTTCACCCATTGTTCGTATTGCAGTTAATAATCCTGAAAGTAAATTAGCATTTATTTTCAATGCTTCATCAAAATATTTCTCATATATTGGTAACCCCATATCTTTAGCAATTACAAAAAGTGCTTTTAGCTTGGTATCAATTACTTTTGGTTTTGCCACACTTTCAAATGTTAAAGTTGACCGAATTGATTTTGTAGTTCTAGTAAAAATTCGCAAAAGTAGATGTTTTTCTTCTCCTTTTATCTCTTTTAATTGCTTCTTAGCTTCTTCTTCCTTTTCAGGAAGGTTGATATCTCGAGACAATTGTATTGCATCTTCAAGAATCTTTATACCTTTTTTCTGTTTCTTAGCTAAAGAATACAATAATCCTTGTAGAATTAAAACATCAATCAAAACTAGCTTATAATCTTGCTCTGAACATAATTGCTTGGTATCTTCAATTTTCTCAAGAGCTAAGTCTAATAATGCTTCCTGACCAGCAATTCTGTATTTAATAAGATCAATTTCAACTAATTGTAATTTAGCATTAATAATTATTTCAAATAAATTCTTCTCAAGTGCTAATTCCAATGTTTGATCAAGTAATTTACTTGCATCACCTAAATTTGATTGACGAGCAGCAATATGTGCTTTCCGTAGATTTACTTTTGCCACTTCAGCTGTAAGTTTTGCTTCAGCAATTTCAGCTAATGCAAAATCCAATTCATCAGTAGCTTCAACATATCTATCTAAGGTTTCAAAGATATCAGCTCGACACAATTTTAGATCTATACTAATTCTTGGAGGGATAACAGCATTACTTTCTTTTATAGTTTGAAGAGCTAAATCAGTTCGTACAAGAGCTTTTTCAGCATCCCCTAAAGCAAGATAAATATGAGCTATGTTTGTTTCAGTTGCGACGATAATATATGAAGCATCTTGAGCGCGTTTAGCATATTCCAAGGCAATTTCAAAGTATCTTAAAGCAAAATCAAGATAACCAAGTTGACGGTAAATGAAACCAATATTATTAGCAAAAGAAGCTATTCGAAAGTCATTACCTAAAATCTTTGAAAATTCAAAAGCTTCCTCAAGAAAGGCTAAACCTTCTTTTAATTTTCCAATTTCAATTAAACATAATGCAGTATTATTCAAGAGCTTATTCAACAGAAAACGGTTATTAATACCACGGGCTTGTTTAATGAGTTCTTTACCTATTTCTGAACCTTCTAATAAATCGCCTTTTCTTCTTTTAATAGCTATATTTACAGATAGTCCATTAATATATTCTTGAAGCAATTGCTCTTGTAAGTGAGAATTTGGCAATGCATTTTCCTTTTGTTCATTGAACACATACTCCATAGCAGCTATTTTTGAAGGAATTATCTGAAATGATTGACTGTAATAACTATAAAGCACGTCAATAGCAAAAGCTGAAACATATAATAATGGATCATTAATTTCTGAGAGCTCTTTTACTCTATCGATTATAACTGGCATTTCTTCAAATTTTCTAATAGCCATCAATGCCTGAGATTTTATGAGCAATAAACCCGAATGGTTTGGATAATCATTTGCAATAGATATAACTTGCTCATTTTTTCCTTCATAATATAGACCTTGTAAAATAAAATAGACAAACTCAGGTTTATCTTTATATTCATTTAATTGACCTTCAAAGGAATTCATAGTTAACAAAAATCGCCTTAACATATCCTCTCGTTCAGGAGTTGTATCATTTAATCTTTTAAAAAAAAGCTCTTTCATATTATCACTGAGTCTAGATTTATGAAAAATCAACTCCTTTGGCCAATTGTCAAACAATGACATTACTAGAGCTCCGCTATTTTATCATAATTATGAAGCTTTTCAATTAATATATCTCTTGGTTGTGGTATTTAGTAATTAAATTATGTATTAAAAAGAGAAATTGCTGTTTTATGGATAACTGTTGATTGCTGAGACTATTGCTTGACACAATGTATCATATAACGTTTCTGTTAACTGTTTGTATTTTTCATAATCATCAACTTCGACAACATCATTCCATGAACCCATACCGCCAAAAATCCATGCTTGATCACAAGCTGCGAGTATTTGTTTTGCTAATAAACTATAACAACCTCTAGGTAAAAATCCTTCAACAAGCAAATCTTCTTCAGATTCAATTGAAAGACAATTTATAGAATTTTGGAATACATATTGCCAATTTGTTAAATTGTTAATTATTGTAAAATCAACCATATCTTCAAGCATTTCTTTTAAAAAGAGTTTTGTTTCTTCTAGAGAAGTGATTTTGATTCCAGAAAATTCAACATCTTTTTCTTTTATATAAAAGTAGATTTTTGCTTCGCCTGATTTTGCTTGTGTTTCCTCTAACCAAATATCAAATAGCTCACCCTTTTGAGCTATAATTACCCACTCACTTCCACCTCCTTTAAATGCTGAGCTTATATAATCTTTTAACTCAGAATTTGATTGTGTAAAATGAAGATATAAATGAGTATAACCGTGCTTTTTCAAGAATTGAAACCAATCATTTGGATTTTCAGCTAAATATTGTACCCAACCAGCTTGGTCATTAGGTAAATCTTGAACAAATTTGATTGCGTGATAATTATAGGCTGCAGGATGATTTTTATCATAGGACACTTTTTCCCCTTGTAAGAACGCTTTCCCAAAAGCAGTCATTGTTGCAATTCTTAATATATTTGTATTCATAGCAATCTCCTCTTATTATATTATTTTATCTTATTAAGAAATTTACGAACTAATACTTTGTCTATTTTTCAAATCATATTTTTCTTGATTTTACTTTTTTCTTTTGAGTTATATTTTCCTTTCGAGCTAGAAAAGTGTCAAAGGATTTGACTTGAACATCAAATGGTTGTGGCCAAGTATGGCAACAAGATCTTATAATTAAAATGTTAATTTTTGCTGGAAGTATGCCAAAACCAATGAAAGTAACAAATAACAGGTATTTCCATTGTTCAACACCTGTTGCTGAACCAACTAATGTTGATAACCCATCAACTAAATAATGAATAATTATACATGGAATAAGGCTATTCGCTTTAATGAAGAGGTAAGCTAGTGAAAAACCTAAAAATGCTGTATAAATTATTTGAAAGAGAACTTGTGGAACTAATTCCTCAGGAATGCTAACTTCAAGGAAGATAGCATATAAAAACGCAATTACAAGATTAAGTACGTGAAATAGGCCAAAGAGAATCCCATTAAGGATAATTGATGTTCGTTCACTATAGAGTTTTAGAAGTAAAATAAGGATAATACCGCGGAAAGCTACTTCCTCCCAAATTCCAGGAGTAAATGATGTAGAAATGTTAATTGTTGATGGATTTATAAGTAAACTAGGTTCAAAAACAATCTGACCAGTGGGACTTGTTAGGGTTGTTAAATAAGTTGAAAATAACATTAAAGCTAAAATAACCATCGCACCAATGAGTCCTAAAACAATTGTTCTGAAAACTGGCTTTAAATTGAATATACGAATACTATGCACATAGTCAGAATACTTTCTACCATTTGGTATTCCTAAAACAAATGGCACTACAATAACAAATAATAATGCTACTCCAAAGAAATCTAAAAGGTGTATAATATAGATATGTGTAATATAGAAAGTAGAAGTGGCAAGTAAAGCATATAATAAATTCGGTACAATCAAGAAGATCATATACAGGAATAATAAGACCAATATCCCCATCCACGGATGCTCGCTTAGCCATGGTAATCCCTCAGTTTTAATCTCTTTTTTAGAACTTGTTTTGGTTTTTGTAGGACCCATTGATTTTAACCCTCATTTAATCGAACAGAAAATAACATTCTATGATAGAATATTTACACATTCATAACTCAATTGGGTTTTATAATGCTTATGGAAAAATAATTATCCAGTTAATGAAAAATGACTAATTAATTCAGTTGGTTCTTAATGTAAAAAAAGAAAAGAAGGGAATAAATCCCTTCCAATTTAGTTCTTGCGTCTAACGATCAAAATTACAGTTGCAGTTGTGATTATTCCACCAAAAATAGATAATATATAGATTGGTGTAAGATTTGTAGGGGCAAGATCGACAACACCAACTGTTGGATCGTGGACCATTTTATTGTTGTCCCCATAATTGGGATAGGTCAAATAGAGATGAGCTAGTCCTTCAGCGAAACCTGGAATATCTTCAGGAGGAACACAAGTATTATCTTCAAAATAAGCTGTATCCACATCAATGGTATCTATGAGAACATCAGCATCATTATAGACTTTTGCATAATTTAACCATTCATAATAAGCAACAACATCATAACTATATTGGAAGCTTTCAAAGAACATTGTTCGTTTCAAAAGGCCATTTTCTGCTAAAGTTCCATTTCTTATTTTTACTTCATGGTCATGTTCAATTTCTGTGAGATAGCTTTGTATAGCATAACCCATAGCTCCTTCAGAGAAAACCCAATCATTAATAATAATATCAAATTTTAACTCAGATAGTGCATCAACTACATCGTCAGTGTCTGGTATAGGAGTATCATAGTTATATATATGCATAATGATGAACATATCTGCACCATTGAGGAAATCTATAAGACTTAAAGTAATTGTTAATTCGGTTGAGGTTAAATCAATATTATATTGCCAATCATTTCTAATTAAATTGAAAGATAACCCACCAAATTCTTCTCTATTATCTAAAATAGAATCTTCACCTGTAAATTCTCTAAGTTTAACTAATTGTAATTTAAATACTTCATCAGTACTTTCTCTTGCACCATAATACCACATTAGATGGGCTTGGTTTGGTATAATTTTAATTGTCATTTTATCCGTAGTAACTGTTACAACATCACCTGCAGACACCTTGACATCAATTTGATCATTTTCACCAGCAGCCATCTGGGCAGTTATAGGAATAAAAAGCATTACAATTAGTACTAAACTAATCATTAATTTTTTATTCAATTTCTTAATTCTCCTTTTTTTTACTGAGAATGAGTCCTTTAGTGAGTTGAAATCTTACCACTTAACAAACTCATTAATCTCTGTTAATGTATGTAGAACTATGTAAATAATAAAACATCTCTCACAATGGTTTAAGGAACGTTTTATGATGGTATCGAGTTAGTGTTACTTAACAAAAGAAAAGACAAATTTTGAGTGAAAACAAACATAAATGTAATTTTTCTGTTTATTTTATAGCGATAAACAAGAAAAAGAAGAGTTTGGTTTGTCAATATAATATTTATTAATGAAAAGAACAATCATACAAAAAGTAAATTATTTTTTAATAGTGATTTAATTAGTGGTGAATAATTTGGATGAAAATAAAGTAAAAGATATGATTATTTTTCTCTCAAATAGCTCAGATGATATCAATGAGCAAATAGATACAGAAGAAATGGAAAAAACAATGGACCAATTATATTATACATTATATTATTTGCGAAAAGAAATCAATGAAATAATTGCCAAGCTGCCCATTGATTGGTTGACAAAACTAGTGAAAACTTTACAAGCATTATCGGATTGCCAAACAACCT
>JAEORJ010000382.1 GCA_016840945.1 Candidatus Gerdarchaeota archaeon | reverse complement strand
CTTCTAAAGTTTTATTGATTTTTTGGCTAGAGACTGTGGTTAAATATTGTTCATGGACTTGTCCTTGAAGTAAAGTATCAAACCAAGGAATTGGATTTGCAGTAGGATTTAACACACCAATTAATGGAGTATTATCAACTCGAGAAGCATTCTGAATATAATTCCAAGCTTTACCAATATTGACATAACCTCTACCTTGAGCTAGAACAGATGTTCCAGAAATAGCTGTGCAAGATTTCATAAGAGCTGCTTTAAAAACGCCAGGATTAATTGCTATTGAATTTGCATTACAAGCTTCTACTAATAATGCTACAGCGCCAGTTAAATGTGGAGCAGCCATTGATGTAGCACTCATATATACGTAATCATCACCAACTCTTGAAAGTGAATAAATATTTGTTCCAGGAGCTAAAACATCAGGTTTGAGATGATTATCAGCGGTTAATCCCCGAGACGAATAAGAAGCAACAGAAGGAATAATAATATTATATAAAGCACCTACTGTGAGAACATCATCTGTAGAACCAGGGGTACCAATTGTATAGGTTCCTGATCCTTCATTTGAAGCTGATATACATACTAGAATGTTATTATTTTTTATTGTATTGGCAAAAGCAAGCTGAACAGCATCATATCCAGGTGAATCAGTCCCCCCATAACTAAAATTAATGACAGAGACATTTACAACAGTAGTTAACCAATTGATAGCTTCAAGTATTGAAGCAACTGTGGCTATAGCGCCAACCTTTGCCATGTAAAGCAAAGCATCTGGTGCCATACCTCTATTATTAGCATCAACTAGATCATTAGCCATAATAATTCCTGATGTATGGGAGCCATGACCAGTAGGATCGGTTATAGTTAAATCTTCATGATCATAATTATTTTCACTCGTAATAAAACTTTGAGCTCCTCCAATCCTGCCTGAGATAGCATCATGAACAACATTTATTCCTGTATCAATATTACCTACTTTTATCCCTGAACCATCATACCCAATAGCCCACATACCAGTAGCATTCAAAAAGGTAGCAGTATTAATTAGTAAATATTTAGATGTAAAATCAGTATTTTCATCAATTTCAACTGTAGGATAAAATCTCGAGTCTGTTGTGTCAGCAATAAGTGTATAATCACCTAATAATTTAATATCATTCTCTACACCAGTATAATAACGAATTATTGCACAACCAATTGAGTGAAAAATACGAACATCCTTGAAGATTTTTAAGGCTTCTAAGTCCGAAGTATCTTTACCTTGAATACCTACTATAATTACTCTCTTTTCTCCTGAAGTAATACTAGTTAGACCAGCTAATTTAGCAATATTTACTAGATTATTACTTGTTGTTGTTACAATGGTCCTATGACCTTGATCCCAAAATTCATTTGAAGTTGTAACACCTAATTTAAGCAAATTAAAATGATCATTAGATTTCATTTTATGATCAAAAGTAAGCACAGCATCTATCAAATATTTACCTTTTACGTCTATTTCCTTAGCAAAATTATCATCAATTTTATCACCATTTACATCAATAATTGTTTTTTGATAAATTTTGGTTGAGGAAGTATTTGGAAAAGAAAGATTAGCATTTAGTATAACAGAAGGGGTAAATAAGGAGAATGCTAACAATGAAAGAAAAATTAAGGAGAAAATTTTACCATGTTTCATAAAATCACCGATAAATAATATAGTAGCTAGTAGTAAGGTTATCGGTTTCAATAAAAAAACATTTCTAAATTTAAGGGATATTAAACCAGTTTAGCAATTTTTGAACATATAGTAACTAGCTTCTGTGGTGAATCACTAAATAAATAAACAATAGGTTCAATACCTAATGCTCCATGATGGATCAATACACCAACATCTGAAGGTTGAATTTTACTAATATTTTCAAGACCATTAATTTCTTCTTGATTCATAAATTGTTTAAATTGTTCATTATCAAGTGATACTTGTTTAAGACCTAGATTTTCAATTGCTTCTAGAACTTTGTTGTTATAAATAAGACAAATTAAACTAACAATTAATGGATTTTTATTATTTAAGGTTAAAAGAATTTTAGCCATGTGTTTAGAGACACCAAATTCTGGGGGAAGTAACGCTCTAACTCTATCACGTACCCTAGTTATTCTTCCTGGTATAGCAGCTATATCATCGATGGTTTGTGGATTTGGAATACTTAAACAAATATTACTCATTACTTGTGGAATTAATTTAACAAAAAGTGGATCATTTTCTATGTGAGCAACAGCATCATCTAATAATCGCAAAATATTTTGACGAACATCAATTGACTCTTTATCTGTAATAGGTAAACAACCAGTACAGCCTTGAGAAATACTGGAATAACTTGCTAAATGTTTTCGACAGGTAAGACCACCAATACGCAATGAAACACAAGTGGAACAAATGGAATTAATTATTTTTTCTGCGGGTTGATTAGTTTCGATCATAGCTGAGATATTAGTAACTAGTTTTCTAATAGAATCATTCTCCAAATATTCTTCACTACCACTTTCTTTAATAGTAGAAAAGGATTTCAAGTAGGAACTAATCGTGGGTTGACTAACACCCATACGTTCAGCGACATCTTGTTGGGTCATTTTTTGGGTTAATTCAAAAGCAACATAACCCCGAATTAAAGGTAATAAATTTTGAGCGATAATTTCACATGGTGGTCGCATTATTATCAACAAATAAAAAGAAGAGATAGACTATTAATAGAATTTCGATGGATTTTATTGAAAAAAAAGGAAAAAAAGATTAATAAAAACTTACGAATCTTCTTCCTCATCAGGTTTTGTAATACTTGCTAATAATCTAGGCGCTCGATGACCATCTTTTTCCAATTTTGAAAGACATTCAGAACAGACATTTACTTTGATTTCATTATAGACATATGATGAGAGTTGTTCTTTAGGATACGATCTGCTACATTCAGCACAGATTTTTGATTTTGATTCTTTAACATCATCAATTGTGCCAGGTATACCATCTGGACCTTCAGGCCTCTTTTGTTGTTGAGAAACCATAGCACGAGCAGCATCAAAAGTATTTTTAGGTACTTTTGGTAATTCAAATTGTTCGATGATTGAATTAATCTTTTCCCAATCTTTCTTTCGTTTAGATTTAGTTAGGAATTCTTCAAGTTCTGTGTCAATTAATTTCAATTCAGTAAGAAAAGCTCTATCTTGTAGAACTGATGCGCTTTCTTTTTCAACTTGTTGTTGAGGCATCCCTGGGAAATTAACTGGAGAAGGTTTGGAAGCTGCTTTAAGATCAACTTTATCTAAACGTTGCATAATTTGATCAACCAACGAATTATACAAGTCTTTTCTGTCTGTTCGTTTATAGATTTCGATAAGAGGTTCAATAGCTTGATAATAATGATAATCAAAGATATTATCATAGAAAACATCCTGACCAAATTCTAAAATACCATTTAAAAATTCCTCTTCAGTAAATTGGAATTTTTCACACAAATACTCAACCCAATCAATAGGTAAATCGTGAGGTTGCAGGATAAGAATTGATACTATCTGATCAAATAATGCATCTCTATAAGGAGTCATATCTTCGATTTTTTTCATTGCTTTAATAGCTTGATTAAAGAAAACCTTATTCCCTGAAACAGAGTATCTTGCCAAGGCAACAAAAACCTTCTGATGTGGTTTTAGATTACTAAGTAACAAACGAGACAATAAGACCAATGATATCATATTGATAGCAAAAGCTGCTAAAAGTCCTAAAATACCATATGTTAGGCCAGGACCAAAAAAGCCCCCTTCTGGATTTGGGAAGAAAATAATGGCTAAAACCATCCAAATAATACCGAGTGCACAAATAGCAATACGGTAAAATCCATAATATCGGAGAAAGCGTTTTTGTCGCAAACAGGCTTGACAAAGACCTTCGTTTAACTGGGCATCTGTGTAGCATGATTTGCAAAGGGGAACATTACAATTAACGCAATTTCCTTCAGAGTCAAGTTCAGGGTCATAACAGCACTTCAAATGAGTATCCCTCGTAGTAATTGTTTTTAGCAAACGTGTAGTTTATGAACAAGAACCCTTTTTAACTATTCCCTCACTTTGATACAATTAGTTGATTAAAAAAAAAGAAACATTGATGATAAAAATCCTTATTCATCAATTAAATTTCTCGTTCCTCACCAGGTTCAAGGGCAATAACATCAACCATTGGACCAACTACATTAATGAAATCTTTGACGTCTTGAATCAAAACAGGAAAAGTTTTGTAATGAATAGGAACTACTTTTGAACAATTAAGTAATTCAAGTGCTTTAGCAGCTTCTTTAGGACCCATAGTAAATAACGAACCAATGGGTAAGAATGCAAGGTCAACATCATACAAATCACCTAATAATTTCATATCCATGAAGAGTCCAGTATCACCAGCAAAATAAGCTGTAAGACTTGAAAGTTTGATTATAAAACCTATAGGAACACCAACAGTTGTACTATGATGAGCAACTGTAAAAACAAATTCAATGCCAGCAACAGAAGCAGTCCCTCCGATATTCCCGCCTATAACATTCTTTACGCCATCACTTTGAGCTTTATTTGCTAATTCAAAGACACTAACGAAAGTAGCACCAGTATTCTTACAAATTTTTAGTGCATCATCATAACCATGATCACCATGTCCATGGGTAACAAAAACAGCATCTGCTTTCTTAATATCATCAACTTTTAATTTTGCCACAGGATTTCCTGTAAGCCAAGGATCAAGAAAGAATATTTTTTCTTGATCAATAATTTTTATTCCAGCATGACCTAACCAAGTTATTTTCATTTTTTATTCCTCATCTAAACTTCTACCTATCAATTATTCTTCCTGACTTTTTTACTTTTTTGGAGAGATATTTGAGATGAAAAATGAATAAATAGAAATAAGGGTGCGAAAAAAAGAGCGGTGTTCTTATTTTGCTGATTTTGCACCCTTAGTTAGGTCTTTGAGTTGTAGCTCAATAAGGTAATCTTCTTACTTGTCTGTCATCTAATTATCTTTAAAAAGATATAAATGACTAAATTTTCCAAACAATAAGTAACTTAATTTTCATTTTTTCTGCTATAATTTTGTCGAATTAATAGTCATATAATGTACTATTTCCTAAAAACTAAACAATAACTGTGATCATAACCATAACCAAATGTGCCTGCAATTCGCCATGGTTCCGACCGACCATCAACAGTTGATTTTTCCCGATTTTCCCAGATAATGATTATTTCACCTTGAAAAAACAATACTTCAGAAATTTTTTTAGCTACATCCCAAGCTAAAGTTGTTACCTCAGCATTGTTATTTTTTAAATTAGCAACATCAACGATAATGTAAGAATCTTTCTTCATAATTTCTTTAACGTTTCTAAAAATTCCTTTCAAATCCTCTAAATACTGTTGATATGATCCTTTTGTTGAATAATCATTGAATGGATTTTCTGTTTCATCCTTCGACATGAAAGGTGGTGAAGTAAAACAAAAATCGCACATAGGTATTTTATAGTCTAGTAATTTTGTTGAATCTCCATGGATGACATTTTCTTTATGCTGAAGATTTTCTGAAACAAATTCATATCTTTCCTTATCATATTCTATTCCATAAGGTATTCTACCCATTTCTTCTGAAACAAAAAGAGTTGTGCCTAAACCAGCAAAAATGTCTAAAACTATTTGACCTTTTTTGGTATAATTGTTAAGAAAATATTCTACTAAATTTTCTGGAAACCGATTATCATTTTGTTGAAATTTTTCTGGTATTTCCCTTTGATAGATTTTTGATAAAGTTACAAAAGTTTTCATAAGAAATAAAAAAATTTCTTCGGTAAAAAAGATTTAGCGAGAACTGGTTTTCTAACAAATAAAATAAGTAAAAAAAAGAAAAAAGCAAGAAGCAAAATCAAATGAACAATTTTTCTTGTGCATAAGGATTGATATTTGTAACTTGCTCATTATATGCTTGTTGCCATTTTGCATCGGTAACATACATTATAATTGTGAAAATTAATCCTAGAAAACTTAATGCTCCTATTACTGAGAACATTATAATCATTTGATGTGTTAAAGTAAACGGTATATAAGGGTCATAAGGATCATAAGCTAGCAATTCAAAAATATCAAGAATGTAAAACTCGAAGTAAATTAGGAAACCTATCATTGTTAAGGAGATTAGCGTTTGAAATATTAGTATTGTTAATCTTCCACCAACAGAAATAGGTTTAGTACTGCTTGTTTTTGTATTGTATTTAATGTAATCATTTAGCTTCTTATATTTCCAATAATTGAGTATTAGAATGAACACAGGAATAGGAATGATAGCAGACAATATAATATATACAATTACCGTTGATTTATTGGTTTGTAAAGAACTACCTTCTTTTTGAGGGGTTGCTAAATCTAGTTTGTTTAAATCCTCAAAATTATAGTAGTAATAAACATAATAGAAAATGTTTGTTACCAGAAGCGATAACAATAACCATAACCAAAATGCTCGTTTAGTTAAATTTTGAATATTAGGAGTTGGAGGAGGAGTTCTCAAAGTTGCCTCTCCACCGAATTTTTCTTCAAAAGATCTCAAAGAAGCACCACATTTCACACAAAACTGAAATCTATCATCATTATTTGTTCCACACATTGGACAATAAGTCATAAAGATACCTCTCATGTTTACACATAATAGACTAAATTATATTTACTCGTTAAGTATTTAAAATAGTCGAAATGAAGTGAAATAAT
>JAEORJ010000381.1 GCA_016840945.1 Candidatus Gerdarchaeota archaeon | reverse complement strand
AATGGATAGTATCTTGAGTGGTTTAACTACAATTACAAAATATTTCAATGATTTTGTAGATTTAGCTAAGAATTTACTTGCACCAGGTGAGTTAGAGACATGTGAAACGATTGATACTTTAATAAAGCAATTCACATCACGTCTAATGGCTGCTAAGAATGCCTATATAAGAGTAGTAGCTGGTAAGAGACCAGGAGAAATTCCTGTTACAGGTGAAGTTGAATCAGTTCTTGATGTTGCATTTGCAGAAGCACAAACTGTTGAATTGGCTCAACAACCAAGGGTTTGGTCAAAGCTAGAGAAGAATTTATTGAACTATTGGTTTTTCTATTTAGCAATTTTACTTTTTAGCTTAGGTGTTACTTTAACAGTTTATTTTGTAGTTGTAGAACTCAGCTCTGTAATAAATCAATTAATTACCATCTATTCTATCGGTGCAGGAATTGTGATTATTGGTGAAATAGTTGCTTTGCTTTCAAGATGGTCACAGAAAAGAAAAGCTGTTGTCATAAAAGATGAAATTTATGAACCTGGTGATATGATGGACGTAGGAGATCTTGGTATTGAAATCAAACAGAAAAGAACATTACCAATCCCTCAATTTGCTTCGATAATTGTTTTTATAGGCTTTATTGTGCTTTATGTTGGAGGGATAGTTGGAATAGGTGGCTCCATAAATAAAGCTCTCTTTCTGTATCTTAGCTTTGGAATAGCGATTGTATCAATAGTATTAGGAATTTTAAATAAATCAGAAATGTTGACCTTAACAGGATTTATTCCTATGCCTATTTTTGCAGCAATCGATTACTTATGGGATACTTTTCCACCAGTTATGAATGGTATAACTAGTTTAGTGTTTTTCATACTTCCCTTTATTTTAGCAACTATAGTTGCTATTTTCTTCAATAGATGGTGGGGAGCATTACTAACGATGTCGATTACACCATTTCTCTTATGTATTCCTAAGGTAGCGTGTCATGTAGCATTGGAATTTTTACCACTTATGTTGATACCAGCTATGATTCTTTTAGTTGTAAGGTTTTCAAAAGGAACAATTCCTGTGATACATAAACGAAGCTTAGTTTTCATTTCTTTGATTCTACCATCTGTCTCACTGATTGTGTTATCACATCCATTTATCACTAGTGTAATTGCTGAAGCTGCTTGGGCATCAATTTATCCATTTGAAATATTCCTTACAGGTTTGGTTATTTTAGGAATTGGCTTTTATTATCGCTTTATACAAGAAGAGCATTTAGAAATAAAATCGAAGAATAATGTTTTTTGGATTTTAGGATTGATCTTCAACGGATTATTCTCCATCTTTTTATTAGCATTCAATTATAGTACAGGATTCGATTATATAACCACAACAATGTTCTTTAGTGTGTTCTTTATTTTTGGTGTTTTACAAGTAATCACACCAATGAAGAAGTTTTCAACACTTGCTGGAAAGATACTGACTTTTAGTTTTGCTGAATTAGAAGTAATTTTAATGCTTGCTTTATCACGACCATCAAATAATCTAGAAACAGCCTTCTACTTCATATTGAGTATCTGTTTTGCTATCATAGCTATATTAACTTCAGTTATACCAAAAGCCTTTGTAGATTCAAAAGTTATGTATCTTATTTGGAGTATAATTTCTGGAATTAATATAGTCGTTTTAGGATTAATTGACAGAATTAATACTTGGTATGCATTTGTTGGTTTGCTCCTAATAATGCTAACAGCAGCAATGGCAAATCTACCGTTTATAGCTACCAAACAACCTAATTGGCGGGTTAATTCATTGTCAGCAATGGGTATAACTTTGGTTGTGTTAGTGATATTTCTAGCAATAGATAGCTTGTCATTATTCGCCTATCAATCAGTTGCTATGTTGTTTATTTTCATACTGATAAATATTCCAGCATTTTTCGATTGGAAAGTTAAGGAGGTTCAAAAGGTTGAGTAAAACTAAGGCCAAATTAGAACAAAAGGAAATAATTCAAGAAGAGCAAGCTAGCACAGAAAATAAAAAAGATGGCTTGAAAATTATTCATCAAATACTAATAATCGCTGCTATCAATCTTCTAGTGATACTCATGGAAGGTTTTCATACATTTAACAAAGAATGGTTATCAATTACCATGTTCTGTGTTTTAATGGCTGGAAATCTAGTATTTAATTGGTTCAAACAAGCTTATCTTAAATTTCTATTACCATTAAACTTTGTTTCTTTAGCAGTCTATGGTGGTTTGTTAAAGAATCCACTTGTAGTAACTATTGTTTTCTGTGTGCTAACAATCGGTTATTTTGCATTTTCATTTTATAAAAAAGATGAACTTAACACTATATTGACAATTCTTTTTACAGGTCTTAGCATGTTTCTATTTACAGCATTAATGATAATTGATCATGGATTTATAAAAGTAAATTATGAACTTAATGTTGTTTCAATGGTTTGGCTTGCTTGGATTGCAGCTATTGCTGCATTGATCATAGTAAACAAAGAAAAATATATTATTACTATCACTGGAAGTGTTATATCAATTATTTTTAGTGCTATAGGGCCATTTTTCAATCCTGAAACAGATAATTCCAATACCTTTACTTTGATTTGTGGTTTATCAGTTCTAGCTATTTCTATAATCTCAATTTTAATGACTTACTCAAAAGATAATTTCAATTTTGGTAAGTTCATTGGCTCAATAGTTATTATTCTAGTGGGTACAACGATATTTTCCTATTCTTTCGCTTATTCTTTCGATTGGTTGGATTCGGTTCCAAATGCTTCTCAGATAAAAGCTGTACTAGTTGATTATCTCTTATTTGTTCCATTGGTAATCTTTTCAGTATCTGTTTTGATACTCTATTATCATAGGAAAAATAAAGAGAAAATTCCTGAAAAAGAACGTTTGCCATATATTTACAATAAAGAATTGAGTAAAACAGATGGAATCCTTTTTGGTATCTATATGATGTTTTTAGCTGTATCACAAATTATGTATATCGATGAATACAAACTAAATATTATCAAAGCTTTGATTGTATCAATATTTTTCTTTGGCGCATCAGTTTCATTTAATATCCGTATTACTCCAATTATGAGCATTATTGCTTCGTTAAGTTTCTTTGGGTTATTGCTATTCGTTTATGAATTACTTGATAATGACTATATTCTGATTATCTTGATGGCTTTTGCTAGTGTAATGTTAATCTTTTCTGTAATAAATGAACTCTTCATTAAAGGTGAACCTTTAACATCAACTCTTATGATTTCAGGTGCACTAGTTTTAATGGTAACAAGCATAATTTACTTCTACCTACAAACCTTTGATCTCAGATACATCATGCCTGGATTGGTTTGGGGTGTAATAGGACTTTTCTTGTTTACTATTGGAATAGTATTTAATAGAATCGTTTTACGTAGAACTGGATTGATCATCATTTTAGCAGATATACTCTATTCATTGATCGTAGTAATAATACAATATCGTGGCTGGCAAATGGGTGTATCCTTTATTGTTTTAGCATTAGTACTACTAGGATGTATCTATTTATTCAGATGGTCTGAAAAGAAAGAAACAAAACTAAAAGAAACGAAAGAAGCAGAAGCAAAATGATTTTAGGATAAAAAAACTCCTAAAATCCTACTTTTTTTATTTTTTGACAAATAAATGATATAGTTAATAATTAAAGAAAATATTAAAAAGAGATAGTTAGTGAAATGCTAGAAAGAATTATATAGCTTGCATTTACCTAATAAAAGAATAAGCAAGAAGAATCTATATATAAAGTGGAAAAGCAGGTCGAATCAATTGTCACAAGTAAAAGCCTTCTTTAGCAGAGTATGGGACGGTATCAGCTCAAGGATAAGCAAACCACAAGTAAAACGAGAACATGTACTACTATACTTAAGTTTAGTGTTACTAGTAATAGGTGCCTTATTAGTAAGGCTCTATCCAGTATATTCCACTGATATCCTTTTAAAAGGGTTAGACCCTTGGATACAATGGCAATGCGCTGAATACATCAATGAACATGGTTTGCGAGAATTCTTGAATTGGTATGACCAAACAACTTGGTATCCCTATGGTCGAAATATGGGCAGTTCAATGTATATTGTAATACCAATGACTGCTGTGATCTGCTATAAAATCGCCCTATTCCTTGGGTTCAATACAACACTTTATACAGTAACTTATTTTGTTCCTGCGATATTTGGCACACTAACAATTTTAGTTATCTATAAATTAGGTGAAGTCATTCACAGCAAACGCACTGGACTCTTTGCAGCATTCTTCTTAACTTTAGCAAATGGTTTTCTGAGTAGAACAGTAGTTGGATTCTATGATAACGAATGTGTTGGAATTTTCTTAATGTTTCTAACATTTTATTTCTTCATTCATGGATTAACAAAGGATAATATGATTAGTAATATTCTAGCGGGTATATCCCTTGGAGCATTAAGTCTTTCTTGGGGTGCTTACCGTTATGCTTACGATTTCTTAGCTCTCTACGCTATTCTCATGATTCTATTAAAGAAATATTCCAGAAGATTATTCGCTAGTTTTTCAATTACAATATTGCTGGGAATATTCATTGGCACATTAATTCCACGTAATGGAGTAACTTTTGCATTATCAACAGAGCAGTTAATACCTGTTGTATTAATTGTTGTTATGTTATTAATCTCAGTTTATCAAGAATTACAAAAGAATATTGAAGCCAAAATTCTAAAGAAATTTACTCGTTATATCCTCTTTGGTATAATTGCTGCAGGTATTGTTGTACTTGTTGTACTCTATGCCTTGGATAAAATCGAACCAATAGCAAGTAAATTCTTAAGAACATTATTCCCAACACTGGCGGGTTCGTTACCATTAATCGAATCTGTTGCAGAAAATCTTACTTCATCTTGGGCAAATCTTTTCTTCAATATCTATATAATGGTATTCTTATTGCCGTTAGGATTTTACTTCTGCATTAAGAAACCAAATGAGAAGACAGTATTTCTATTATTACTAGGTTTAACTGGTGTTTATTTTGGAGGATCAATGGTGAGATTATCATTGATTGTCACTCCTGCAGCAGCACTAGTATCTGGTTATACATTAGATGAAGTATTAAGGCCATTTGCATTGATAAATCAAGAACGTTTTACCATATCTAAACGTAAACGACGAGCTGCAAAACAAATCGGTCGCGAGTTGATCGCAGTAGCATATGTCTTTGTAGCATCAGCATTAATGCTCACAGTAATATTCGGAGCAAATATGATGCAAAGACAATATTATATGAACCACGAACTTACACCAAGGTTAGATCCTCAAGATACATCACAAGCGAGTTTTATGGCACATGATTATCAAGAAACATTCAATTATTTGCGTACAGTTATAGCTCCGTATGCACCAGGTGAAAAACCACCTCTAGTTATGAGTTGGTGGGACTATGGTTACCAAATACGAGCTTTGGGTAATTGTACTACTCTGGTTGATAATGCTACCATAAATTCAACGCAAATTGGTGTAATCGGTGCAATGCTGATTCATAATGAAACAACTTCACTAAAATTAATGCATAAATATGGCGTTGATTATGTCCTAGTAGTTAGTCCAGGTACAATAGGTATGAGTGGACATGACATTTACAAATCTCAATGGATGATGCAAATCTCTGAAGAATATGCTTCAAATGGTTTGAAAGAATACGCAATAAAATATTCAGACTATTATGACGAAGATCCTGACTCAGACAATTATGGATTCCAAGATCTGTTTTGGGAATCCGTTGTTTACAAGTTAGTAGCTTACTTGTTGAATACAAATGGCTATAACGACGATCCAAATCAACCAATTAATTACTGGCGTGGTTCAGGATTATCCAACGCACCAGACATTGGCGAAACCTCATTAACTCATTTCAGGCTTGTGTTCCAATCCAGATATGCTATCATGAGAATTTATGCGCCACTATATGATACAATTGATTTAGAATAAATTAACCATTGAGAAGAAATTGAATTAAAGAACCATCTTTAATTCTCTTTTCTCCTTTTAATTTCTTTTTTTATGAAAATTTAAATAGAACCAATTTGAATTAAAATTATGCCAAATAATAAATGTCTTTCCTGTCTGTTACAAATAACAGAAAAAGCGATCAATCTATCTACAGATGACGAAAATAAAAGAAAGCTGCTTCTTTTAAAATTAACAAATAAAATTAATAATGATTTTAATCAAATAAAACTACCTGATTATTCATCAAATATTTTTGGTTTTATTGCTGAAGAAACAGGTGTACTAGATCCATTCAGTGAAATAAAACAAGAAAGCAATTTAATTTTTAAAAAATTAATTCCACAAGTAATTGATTCTATTGAAGATATGAATGAAAAAGATACTCTCTTTAAATTAATTCTCTATTCGATAGGAGCTAATATGGTTGATTTTAGTACAGGTGGGCATATAGTGGATATCAATGATGTTGCAAATAATATTTTGCATTTCTCAGATGAATTATTGGCAATTTCAGATTTTCATGATTTATATGAAATAATAACAAAAGCAAAGAAAATTATCCTCCTTTCAGACAATTGTGGAGAAGTAGTAATTGATAATTTAATTGTTGAATTTTTAATGAATATGAATAAAGAAGTCTATTTAGGATTAAAAGGGGGCCCTGTGGCAAATGATTGTGCTCTTGAGGACTTTAAAAGAGATAAATTATCTTTTGTAGCAACAGAAACATTTGTTGTTAGTACTTCTTTTGGATATAACTATGATAATACTACTGTAAAATTTAGAGAATTATTATCAAATGCTGATTTACTTATTGTTAAAGGCCAATCAAATTATGAAACTACTCTGAATAATTTGAATAGACATCCTGAGGTAGATTATCCACCGATTTTTTGTATTTTGAGAACAAAATGTGAAGTTATAGCTAAACATCTAAATGTACCATTAGGATCCAATATTGTTAAGAAAATGTATCCAAGGAATGAAACAAATAATAAACCAATTACTGAAATTATTGATTGTTTGGATGCTTGAAATTATGAATGAAACAATTGTTCTTGGAAAGAAAAAAAATCATTGGATGAAAATTTATTTTTATATATCATTAACAGCTAGTATTATTTTCCTAATGCTTGTATCACTTGCTCATTATTATGCAATAGAGAATGGTTATGATTGGCAATATTGGGAATTAAGTGAATTAGTATATTATGGGTCTACAAGTGAAATAATATTTATGATTGCTGTAATGATTTACAGTTTATGTTTATTATTTGTACTAATACCTATGAGAATTATTTTTTCTATAAAAACAATCAGAACTTTTTACTTATGTCTAGCTATTTTATTAAGTATAACATTGTTTCTTGTAGGAGCAATAACTGAACGTATATTTCCGTCAACCCATTATATTTTTGGAGCTTTGTTTTTTATCTTAGCAAGTATTTT
>JAEORJ010000380.1 GCA_016840945.1 Candidatus Gerdarchaeota archaeon | reverse complement strand
TTTTTGCCACTTGGAGGTGTTTCTGCTTGTAATAGTGCTGCAGCGCTTTGAGCTAATGTTGGTCCTTCGTCAGGTATATTGATTTTCGGTATTTCCTCCCACCCAGATGTCGTTCCTTGTGCTGGATAGACATTTTGCATTACATCACATTCACGTGAAGTCGCCATACAAGCAATATTCAAATTCCCATATTCGGATTCGACTTTGGTACCAAGAGTATTGATAATAGTTTCTTTTTGAAACCATTGTCTTATTGATGCATTTGTTGAAACTATTTGTTCCGAATGTTCTCGAGTTATTTTTTCTAGTTCCTCTACTACTTTATACTTCTCTTCTATTGAAATATCACGTGGATCGATTTTGAATTGCGCTTCGTATTTCCCTTCAACCACATAATCCTCTAGCATTACTCCTTTTTCTTTAATTCTTTTAGAAGTAACTGCTGCTATTTTGATAGCTTTTTGTAAAGATTTTTCAATTTCCTCAATATTTGAACCCACAAGTGATACAAAACCCCATCCACCATCAATAAGTGCTCGTATTCCAACTCCAATTTCAGTTTCATAATTTATTTGCTCAGGTCTACCATTTTGTATCGTAATTAAAGTTCCATGACCTTTTTCTAATCGAATGTCTGCAAAATCGCTGTTTTTAAAAACACTTTTATCTAGTATTTTTTGCAGTTTATCGATCATATGAACCACTGAGTATAATTTCTTAAATTCCAATCGCTAAATTCATTTATCCTATCTAAAGTTTTTCTATTATAACGTACTTTACTCGCCCTTTTCTAGTTCAAGAAAATTTGAACCAAAAGCTCAAGTTTTCTTTAAATAAACCTTTAAATAGTTAGATGATTATCTAATTAAACATACTTACTTGTGAGTTTAAGACTTGAAACAAAGAATTTATTGAGTTGAATAATAAAATGAAAACACAAAATGTTACAAAAAAAGCATTCATGATAATATTCAGTCTCTTAATGGTTATGAGCAGTATATCATTAGCTAATATAAAAGCTGGAACGGTTAGTGAACCAACACCAGTTTTAACTAATGCTGAATATAGCTCAGACTATTATGCAGAAGGAATAGCTATTTATCCATTTAGAAACACGGCAGTTGGTACCCATGCCAGCTTCATAGGAGGAACAGTAGAATTGCCTTTTGATTTGACAAGTTATACAAATCTACAGGCCTTTTCCTTTGTTGTCTCGAATCAATTATTATGGAGACAATTTGCTCCTAGAAGATTGTGGGATGTATCTGATGGTGCAACATTGCTACTTGTTTTTAGAGGCGTGGTTGATAATGCACTAGATAATGGTAATGAAATTAAAGCATTAATTGAAACAGCATACAATGTTAGTTTAACATTGGTTTTTGGTGAATGGCATAATGCTGAACAAATCACTTTACTAATATTTCAAGGTAGAATGGGATCAGCGCAAGTAAATGAGTTTACTGGTGATTTTGTAAACTATGTTTCTGATGAAGGATTAGGCGCTGGAATAACTGAATCAACTTTAGTTTCTGCTCCACTAAAAGCAATGTCTATTTCACTTTATCGTGGACCTGTTTTTAGAGCTATAATACCAGCAGAAGTAAGATTACTTTATCCTTTTATTGGATTATCACTAGCATTTGTACCTGTTGTAGAAGTTGGTTGGATCAATCCTACTGGACTCGTTAAAACTGACACTATAATTGAAATGAATTTAACCAATATAATGCCTGACTTACCTGTAGTTGAAGCTACATCTATTACAGATGTTGCTTTTGTATCAATGAGTCTACCATATGTAGTAGATGTACTTGTTGTTGACCCTGAAACTGATAATATGTATTCTCATTTGAAAGGTCAATTTGATTGGGCTATAAGACTAAATATCCCATTATGGAATATTAATATCACAAACAGTTATTCTGATATTTATGTGAAATACGATCTAAATCTAACAGGATTAACTCAGTATCCCCAAGTAGTTGGTGAGATGTCTGTTAATACTACTGAATTGTTTGGTGGTGGAGATGATGTTATCTATAGTTTTACTTGGGAAAATATTGGCACTGAAACAGCATTTGATTTAAACCTTGCTTACGGTGATTTTGACTTAACACAAATAGATGGCATGCCATTTTTAGTGAATAATGAAGATTTAACATTTTATCCAAGCAAAGTAATGTATTATAATAGTACAAGTGAAATGCTTACAGATACTCCAGTAGCTGGAGATGATATTGTGGTAGTAACTGGTTGGTTCTTCAATGAATCCTCAGGATTATGGCTATTAAATAACCAAATAGTAACCCAAGAAGATATTGATAATATGGATCAAATAATCTATAAAGAAGAATATTTCTTACAACTTGATCCCATGGATTTTGATATTGAAGAAACATACTTTGATAATGGTACAAGCACTGGTCACGGAACCTTAAAAGCTACTGAAGCAGATCTAGCTGTTGGTGAGAATATCACCAAGCAATTTGCTATTAGAAATATACCTCATGGCACATTTACCAGTTATGCTGTTGATGATACTACACCAAATGAAATTCATGTATCGATAGATAATACAGTAAATTGGCAAGATGTTGTAATAGTCTTTCTACGTTTATTAGGTTCATCACTTCATTTCCCTGAAGATCAACCCAGTTTATTCAATTTACGACCTGAACCAGTTACAGGTGCAGCTTATTTCTATAATGATGCTGATGGCAAAGAATATCTTGGAATGACAAATGGTCTTGTTATACAAGTATACGATGATGAAGCAATCTTAATAGGTAAAATTTCATTAGATAAACCATTTTATCGATTCAATGAAGAGGTAACTTTCACTTTAGAATTAACTAATATTGGAAATGTTGATGCAACTGATATTAGCTATCAAATGTTCCATGGTTTTGTTGATGAAGATTATAATCTCAATTATGTGCAAGCAATACCAGATACAATTGGATATATAGATAATATCGAAGCTGGTGAAACAGTAGTTGTTAATGAAACAACACTCGCTAATGCTGAAGTTGGATTACATCCTGTATTTGCAATATTTGGTTATACAAGTAATGAAACTGATGATCCAAACTATAATATCTTTGATGCTTGTGAACACCCAGCTGTGTTAAGCTCAATGGATTTTGGTATTGTTTTACCACCTTTAAATAAAGAAGGGACTACTGAGCCAACCTATCCAACACCGGAAGTTGAAGTAACAACAGAGGTTATTGGGTATGTTGAAAACGAAACAAAAGTAGGAGATACCATAACTCTTCGTGTAACTATAGAGAATGTTGGTGATGAACCAACAAATATTATCTACATCCAAAGATTACCTAGAAGATTAAACTATGTTGATAACACATTAAGCATCACAATTGATGAAGCTGAAGTTGAAGACTACACTATTACTTATAGACCATATCAACCAGATATCACAAAACCAGGTTTCAATCCTTTCATGAATATCGTTATGATTTTTGATAGTTATGAAAATCAACAACCTGTTGGTATCCCACTAGGAGTTAATGAAACATTAGTAATTCAAGCTGACTTCAAAATTGCTAGATCAAACACTGTTGAATATACTGATTGGAATATTATTGATGAAATAAACAATAGAATTGGATTCTATATACCACCAGCTGAAGTTCGGTATAATAGCAACTACCAAATGTTAAGAACAACAGGTATCAATGATGAAACCGAAGCCCCAGAAGAGGACACTTCATCAGTGTCATCAGCTTTGTCTTATAGCAATACTTTCCCCGTCGCTTCAATTAATGACGAACCAATAATTAGTGATCCACAAGCTACTACCAATTCATGGGGTTCCTACTCAGATAGTCTATCATTGGTTATTAATGAATTATTAGGACTCAAACTCAATTATCTATACATTGGTATAGGAACCATTGCTGTAACAAGTGTAGCTATTATTATCTACTTTACAGCTAATGGAAAACGAAAATAACACCCTGTACTTTTCCCAATATCTCAGAGAACGGGGCCTTTCCCCAACCCCGTATCTCTAACTATTTTTCTCTTTAGTTTTCTCCTAACGAATGATTTTTAATAAGAAACTCATGTCTTTTGTCATACCAAAATAGTTTTGTTTTAGGTAGTATAATTAATGCTAATAAGGAGATTAAATATATGTCCAAGAAGTTAGTTGATGATGATTATTTAAGAGCTAGGGGTTTAAGTGATAAGGAAATTCTTGTTTATTCCACAGTTCTTGGATTAGGCAGTGCAACTGTTGGTGAGATTAATTTAGCTATTAAGATGGAATTACCTGAAATTTATATGCAAATTAGACAGTTGCAAGAAATCGGATATTTAAAACAAATTCCAGGAAAAATCCCACATTATATTGCTATGGAGCCTTTCCTAAAAGACTATGCTCAACAAACTTCCCAAACAAAATTGGGATTAATTAATATTAAAGATAAATTTCAAGCTCAAGCAATAGAATTCAATGCTCGAATTAATACTATTGTTCCAACATTAGCTGATTTATGCGATCGGGAAAAAACTGCTAAACTAAATGATTTAAACAAAAATGTCGATAAGTTAGAGAATAATCTCAACCAAATGTTAGATAATAATTTCTTACAGCTCAAACACATTGCCCATACTATTAGCTCTTGGCCTTCACAAAGTATTGAAAAGACACTACCTGCTTTTGAAGAGGATTTAGAAAAAAGTAAAGATGGTTTTGTAACTTCAATTTCTAAATATGCTGATTCACTAGTAATCGACTCTCGAGATATTAGAGATAAATTAGAGAAAGCAACTATTCACCACAAAATCCTTGTCGCTGAACGTTTAGAAAAACTAAAATCTGATATCGCATCATCAGTTAAAGAATTACGAGACAATATAGTTAAGCAAAATTTTGCTGTTTCTTCAACCTATAGTGAGAATTTAGATGAAAAGGATATTACTGCTAGAGAAAATGCTGCTGAAATTATTAGCAAATTAATTCGTAATGTTGTTGTTCTCGCTCGAGAAAAACCCGGCGATATTAATGCTGATACTGCACAAATGATCAATAATTCTTTAGGACCCCTCTTTAGATCATTTGATTTCTTGCAAGGTGAAGTTAAAACCACTTTGGAAACCACTTTAGAAGAACATTCAGAAGAAGTTTCTAAATTCATCAGATATGTTAATACTCTTGTAGATAATTCAATACCTGAAGTTTTAGATGTTGTAACCAACCATCTCGAGGAAAGTAGGGATGAATCAGCTCGATTCATCGATCAAAAAATAACTGATCCTTTCAAAGAACTTGAAAAAATGAAAGGCGACATCACCCAAGATCTGACTATTTTTAAGAGAAATATCATAAAAGAAGCTTTAAGACAAGATGAAATCGCTAAAGCATCTATTGATGATAGGGTAGTAAAAGGTGAAGAAAGAATTGAGCTAGGAAAAGTAGATATCAAGGATTCCCTCTCTCTTTCAAGAATTGAATTTGAAGATTTGCTTCAAACTTGCTTAAAGAATATCTTAAATGAAAATTCTAGCAAGATCCAAGAAGTAAATGAGATATTAACTGATGCGGGCACAACTCTTGAAAACACTTTGGGAAATACTATCTTCCTTCTAGATAATACCGGTAAAACTTTTGATGGTATAGTCAATATGTCTGAAAAAGTCATGCCATTAGAAGAGATCGAACTAGATATTGTTTATGGTAATGATAGTATTGAACGAAAAATGAGAGATATGCTCATTCGTGCTAAAGAAGAATTTGTTTTGGTAACTCCAAATGTTAATACCGAATATCTCTATGAAATTGAGAAGCTACCACAAATCGCTCATTATCAAATAATATCTAATATTGCAGAAGAAGATGTTAGTTTATTAACATCATTGGTAAAACGAGGGAATGTTATAACCATGAATTATAAGGGCATGGATTATTGGGTAGCAATACGAGATAATGAAGAAATACTTTATGCCCCAAAAATTCATAAAGAGAAAAATATCGCTTTCTATACCACAAATCCAAAATTATATCAAATTTTCTTCGATCTTACAAATCAAAATATCTTTTCAAAAATGAAAGCACAAGGTTTTGAGTCCTAAGTGCTTTTTCTTATTTCTTTTTTATTTTTTATCGTGTTATCCAAATAACAAAAGTGCTTAAATACTAGTACGAGATTTTCTATTTGAAAATGGTTTGAATATTACCATAGTCTTTTCATTTGGAGGACTAGGAAATGCCTAAGAAAAATGATAAAGCACCAGAACAAGAGCCTATTATGGCTGAATTATATGAATTAAAAATTCCAGGACAATTAATTGGCAAAGAAGTTATAGATGCTTCTGCTAGAAAGATAGGTGTGGTTCGTAATATCAAAGTTACTTTTCCACCTACAAAAATTAGTATTATCATTAAAGGTCTCGATGTTGAAATTGAATTACCAATGGATTCTATCTCAACTGTTGGTGGTGTTGTACAATTAAAGGACACAATCAAACAAGTAGAAGAAATTGAAATTCGAGACGTTGCTCGATTAAGAGAAGAAATAGCAAATGAAATTACTGCATATTTACGCTAATATGATTAACTAAAACTCAAATCATTTTCAGTTCTTATTTTCTTTTAGTCAATTTTCTATCTTTTACCTCCAAAAAAACATCTAAAAAGGGATTCTTACCAATTAGTACTAGATAAAAAAAATATGACCATTTAATGGGGTTCCCCAATAACGATATTTTTATGAGGAGGCAAATGATTTGTCTGAAGATAACGAAAGAATGCTCCGAGAAGAATTACGAGCAGCAGTGAATGAGAAGGATTATTCGATAGCAGTAGCTAAAGCTGAACAAATGGCAACATATTATGAAGAAAATGGCGATTCAGCTAAAGCTCGAGAAGCATGGGTGAATGCCGCGGAATTATTTCTAGATTGGGCTAAATCTCAAAGAGATAATCGTACCCATAAAAATTCCGCAAAATCATTGGTTCATGCAGCAGATATTTTTGCTAATTTGGGATTAGAACAACAAGCAGCAAATGCTATTGACTTAGCTGCTCATGATCTTGCACTTGCTGGAGATGAATATATTGTTTGGAAACAACCTGTTGGTGCAGGAGTATGTTACTCTGCTTCAGCAATATTATTTGTTCTAGTCTCACAGGAAGACAAAGCTAACCAAGTGATTAATCAAGTAAGAACTAGATTAGATGCTTTACGCCACGATTCAACAGCTACAGCTCTGCTTGATCTACCATATCACCTTATGAATGCTAAGAACACCTTAGATATTCGATTACTAAATAATGTAAAAACTATTATTTATAGCAGTTTAATCCCCGCTTTAACAAATAGTGGTTTAAGTGAGTTTGTTAGTTACATTGAACGTACAGTTATTGGTGTTGAGAGCTTTATTAATGCAACACAGAAATATCCTGTTTTAGAATATGAGCTCAAAATGAAAGGTGAAGTATCAGTAGATGAGGCATTTGATATTGAAGTGTTAGTAACAAATACTGGTGAAGATACAGCATTAAATGTAGAATTAGAGATGGTACCTAAGAAAGAGGTCACTATAGTACGAGAGTTTAGTAAATTGAAAGTACCCCAAATAGCACCTAATTCTGCTGCAGCTTTTACTTGGAGATGTATTGTAAAATCTAAAGATGTTGTAGAAGAAACCACCCAAATGAATTTAGCAGCAAGATTATCATTTTCTGATTCAAAGAATCTACGACAAACAATTAGCATTAGTCCAATAGCGTTTTCAACTGTTAGCACTAAAGAACAAGATCAAATGCGAATGGAAATTGGTATTGTAAAAGACAACGTTGATAAAATAAAAGAAGATGTTTTGAAAGCAGCTAAAGAATCAGGTGAAGAAGTGGTTAGCAAAATCTTTGATATTATAGATCAGCTTGCTAAACAAGCACAAGGATTTATTGAAGCTGGTGCTGTCCAAGATGCAAGAGCTTGGAATAAATTATTACAATTATTATTAGAATTAATTCATGATATTCCAAATCAAATAACTATCAAAGAAAAAGATAAAGAATAGTCTTCTTTATCTTTTTTTAATATTTTTTTTTTACTTTTCAATAGAATTTACTTTTGTGCTCCATGGATATCGTTCAATAATAGTACCAATAACTTGCTGAACTTTTTTTGCTTCATATGAATTATTATAATATAGGAAAAGACCCTTTCCACCTCGAATTCTTTTTAATTGTTGATAAACTGTTTTTGTAGTTCTCACACAATCAAAAATTATTAGAATTTCTGCTTCAGGAAGATCAATGTCACGCTCACCTACTGGAGTCATAATTATTGCTGCTTTTCCATTATAGTTCCTAAAATCTTTTAGAACAGCATTTTTATCGAAAATTTGTCCTGTTAAAAGATAAGGCTTAATTTTTTCTCTTACCAAAAAATCACGTATTGTTTTAGCGGTCTTAACATAAGAACATAAAATAACAATCTTATTGGAATTTTTAGCTATATCAACAACTTTAACGATTTTTCTTGGTGTTGTTGGTAACATACTAACATCAACATTCTCGACTTTCCATAGAAATTTCTTTAGTTGACCTGGCACCATTGAAAAGAGATATTTTCTCAAAAGCGTTAACGATTGCGCTTTTCCACGTAAACTTTCAGAGATTGGTCCTTGAAGTAAGGCTTGTGGGCCAATTTCCTTTGCTTGTGCTAGAAAATGCGGTGCTTCTGATTGTAATTCAGCTCGTATTTCTTGATAAACAGTCCGTAATTGCTCTCCTAATATTTCTGATATTTGTGATATTGCTGGATCTTCAACTGGCTCAGCTTCAATAGTAGTGATTTTAGCATAGGTTGTGACATCAGTTCCAGCTAGATAATCCATGAAGATTAGTTCAACATTAGGTATATATTGAATTAAAGTATCTAATTCCTTTCGTATTTCGATCTGTTCTTGATCAAGAACGTAATGTGAATCTCTTAAAGTACCAGACATACCTATTATCATCAAGTTTGCCATTTTTCTCAAAAGCTCGGACCATGGATAAACGAGAACCCTTTTTGTTCCCGTTCTACGAATGAGCTTATCGACTTCATTAATAATAACTAGGTCATAATCATCAAGTATATTATTTGGTGCTTTGTCTAAGATATTAGCTAATTTTTGAGGTGTTGTTAAAACCACCCGTGAATCTGAAAGGATTTTTAATGCATAAGATCCGCTTATACCTGGTCCCATCCAGTTAAACCCTTTAACACCTCCATATTCATTTTCTAAGAAATCTTTTGTTTCATGTAGTGAAGAAGATGATAATACGATTAATAAAATTCTTTTTTCAGCGAAAATATTTGTAAGTAATTCATATGTTATTACCCTTTTACCCATACCACAATCGAGTTCGAGTAGAACGCTTTTGTCTTTTGCTGAATGTAATGATATTAAATCTAGGATTAACTGTTGGTAACCTCGGGGGGTGATTTTTCGCTCAATCTTTGACACTGGTTCACATCCTATATATTCATTCTTTTATTTTCTTTAAGAAAATATAAAGGGGCAAAAAAAGAGCCCCTTTCATGGTAGCAAAGGGTGTGCTGGGTGCACATTATTGAAGAGGGTTTAATTTTTTTTATATCTTGCCGAGGAGATGAGATATTGCCGAGGTTTTTTTAACCCAAAAATAACAACACTCTTCAACTGATTAATATGATGTATTCTAATTTTAATAAAGAAAAAGTTGGGAGTTAGCCGAAAGTATTAACTAGTGATTAAAGAAGAAAAAATAGGTGAAAAGACATTTCATTGATTGCTGATAATCACATTTTCAATATCAAAATGTCTTTTAGCTAATAATCTTGCACGCTCAATATTTCGGCCATCTTTACCGATGGCTAAACCACGCTCACCTTTTTTAATAGTTACAAAGGCTAAATCGGGTTTTTCTTTTCTACGAACAATAACAACTTTTTCGACCGTTGCTGGCATAAGAGAATTTTTTATGAAACTCTCAGGGGTTTCGTCATCCTCTACTATTTCGATATCTTTTACTAGCATTGATTTTAATTTTTTAATGTTAATTCCACGTTTTCCAATTGCTGATCCCACTGATCCACGACGTACGACAAAGATTATTCTATCTAATTTTTTATCGATGATGCAATCTTTAGGGCTGATTTGTGTTACACTAACAAAGATATTCATTGTTTTCATTTCATCGATAGACAACTTAATATTAGAGGACAGTTCATAACACGACCTTTATTTGCTATTGTGAGATTTATTTTTTCTTGAGCGATTTGAGAATTTTGCTATCACCAGGATCATAAACAGAAATGGCAGAAACTACATGTCCTCTACCACATAAAGCTCCCAACTCATATCCATTGTTATTATACATAACAATTGGAATGCCGGCTAAGTCACAATAATACTCAATTTGTAATTGCTTTTCAGCAGGGCAATTGTTAGCTAAAATTATAAGTTGAGCTCTTCCCATTTTAGCGGCTTTTAAAGTCCGACTAAGACCATAATCTTTTTTGCCAGTTCTGGCAATAATTTGAATTTCTCTATTTAAATCGAATGACATCTTACTTTACTCCAACATTTGTTTTCTCAAAGTAAATATATCTGTGTTCACAGATAATGAAGGGAATTTAAATATTCCCTCCACTTGAAAAGTGAATGTTTTTGCTTTCTTAATTAGCTCTTTTTATCCGCATTTTTCTTAGTCATCGGGTTCATCATCAAATCTATTGAACCTGTTCCTAATGGAATAACCTGTCCTACAATGACATTTTCAGTTATGCCTTTAAGATTGTCAGATTCGCCTTGTAAACATGCTTCTAGTAAATGCTTTACTGTGATTTCAAATGATGCTCGAGCCAAAACGCTTGATTTTTCACCACTGATCCCATGTCTACCAATTTGTCTTACATCACCATTAGCAGTCATTAAATCAGCAACTAGTGTTATATGTCGTAGATCAACATCTAACCCTTGTGCTTTTAACACTTCAATT
>JAEORJ010000379.1 GCA_016840945.1 Candidatus Gerdarchaeota archaeon | reverse complement strand
TGCATATTCCACCCTTATTCAAGGCTAAGTAACCGGGGCATATAAGTTTTGTGTCATGAAGAGTTAACACAACTTTTAGTCCATCATTTTTTAAGGCCGGAATAATTGATGGTGTCATCTGGTGGTAAATGTTGTGCAGATGAGCCATATCCGGTTTCTTATCCTTTATAAGTTTCTTTACGTGATCAACTGCAATATTTGAATGGATAAATGTTCCCATTCGACTTATTTTTTTTGATAGGCTTCCATCTTTATGATAATCAATATTGGGAACAAAATAATCAGAATATGGCGATGCAAAATTTCTATCATCTTGCATCGAAAAATCTACAACAGAATGCCCTTTCCCAAGCAGAAAATCTCTCTCCTGAAAGAAAACTCTTTCCGAACCACCGTTAAGATAAAAGAATTTATTCGCTAATAGAATTTTCATTTCAGTGAATAATTGTTCCATAATGTCGTGAGGGTTGCGTTGTCAGTGCAACCCGCTCATGATACATTATAACTCTTTTCTTATTATTCAGGATTTTCCAGTTGTTTTCGTAAAATACCATATGTGGAGCGCGGACTAACGAGAGAGACAATTATAGCATTATGTATTAATAGAGTTATCATACTGCTGGATCTAAAATATTTCTCATTGAAGACAAAAAGAACCTTACTCCACTTATAGTTAATATAAACGAATTTAAATTACTATTCGCTATTCCAAATCTTTTTAATTCATACAAATTTGAAAATCCATTGTTTGTCCCTCGAATTGTAGTTAGGGCACAAGAGTACCCTGATTCTTTGATTAAAGATTGAGTCTTCTCATTAAAATCTCCAATTGCGCCATTAGGATAACAAAACAACCCTGTATTGATCCCTGTTTCCCTTTCAATAATTTTTTTTGATAAAGATAATTCATTTTTTATTACTTCACTGTCATACTTTGCTAAAAGAAGATGATTATGGGTGTGACTGCCAATATCAACTTTGGATTTATTTATCATCTCTGAAATTTCGTTCCATTCCAAAGGCTCATAAATTGTGGGCACATTTAGCGTTTCAGATAATTTAGCATCTAATTTAGCTTCGATTTGTTGAATAACCTTGTCAATAATTTCATTATCCATTGATTTCAACTTAAGCCTGATACTTTTATCACATAAGATCTTTCCATTATAAGTATCTAAATCAAAGAATTCTTTTTTGTTTGCTATCTCTAGTTTTAAATCCTTTTTATTGGTATTATTTATTGCATATTCAAGCCTATCAACCCACAAAAAATTTTTGTTATCTATAAAATCTGTTGTTAAAAAAATTGTTGCGGGAATATCAAATTCTCTAAAAATAGGATATGCAAGGGTGTAATTTGATTTATATCCATCATCTATGGTAATTATAATGGAGTTTTTAGGTGATTTTTCTTTTTTATTGCAAAAATTAATATATTCATCAAGTGAAATTACATTGTAATTTTTTGTTAAATATTTAATCTGCGATCTGAATATTCCAATATTTATATGCTTCCCTTGATAATTCTCTATACCTTCATGATTTTCTTCATCGGTAAATCCATGGTACATCAGAATAATCGTTCTATTTCTATTCAAAAATTGAAAAATCCAATGTAACTGCAGATATAGAAGGCAATAGAGAAAATATTTTTTCACAAAACTTATCCTTTTAGATATCACATAATGATTAATTCTTTTTACCATCCTCATCATTGTAATGCATAGAATAATTAATGATATTCACTCCCATTATAATAAATTTTCAGAATAGTCGTCGAATATCATTTCCAGTGAGATGAAAAGTGGAGAAGTCTGTTTTGTGCTTTTACTGGAGAGTTTTGCTAAGCCTGGTTAAGATTTATTTTAATCATTAATCATTGATAACTTGTGCTGTTTATACATTCAATATAGTATTATCAAAATTTTTATTCAGAATTCTTGCTGGATTCCCAAGAGCGAGACACTGCCTATCGACATCTTCCAGGACAACAGAACCGGCAGCGATTGTAGCACCATCTCTTATTTTGATTCCTTTTTTTATAATTGCATGGGGACCGATCCAGACATTATCCCCAATATGACAAAGTTCTTCATATGAACTCGAATCATCCCCCTCAATTTGAACTCTTTGATTTACAGTACAGTGTTCACCCATAATACAATTTGAAATAACAATTACACCAAAATGAGTAATATATAAACCTTTCCCAATGTTGGCTTTGCGGCTAATTCTGATGTCATACATTTTAATCACTAAAAAATTAAGAATATAGTATGCACCAAGC
>JAEORJ010000378.1 GCA_016840945.1 Candidatus Gerdarchaeota archaeon | reverse complement strand
TATCCTTCCACAAAGGCAACATAAGCATATTTGCCTGCTAAACAAACGTCAGTTAACCCTAATCCGAACATCCAATCTGCATAATGGATATTACTTAAATCTGAAATATCAAAAATGTAGATACCAAAAGTATAAACTAGAAAAGCGAATTGTTCGTTTACATCTATTTTATTGAATGTCACACCACCAAAATCTGATTTATAGATTTCAATTGGATTAGCTGGATTTCTAACATTTACTACAATGAATTCATCAGTACCACCTGCAATATAAGCGATTCCATCTATAACTCGAATGTCCTTTACTTGGTAGGAATCGTATGGATTTGGATATGCTGAATCAGCTAAATTCATTAGTTCACCAATTTGATAGGAATAAATTCCTTCATCTGTTGCAACAAAAAGGAGATCACCATATAGCACTACATCATTAGTATATGGTAAAGTAAATTCTGTAACTCCAAGTGGCTCCAATGGATTTGATACATCAACAACTTGCACACCACCAGAACCATCAGCAATAAAGACAGTATTTCCTTGTTTTGCTAATTTCTGAGCAAATCCTGGTGTATTATATGTTCCACGAAGTACCGGAATCGTTGGATTAGAGACATCAATAATTTGTAAACCAGCATTTCCATCAACTAAATAGGCATATCGTCCATCTACTAGTACATCCGTTGCATTTCCAGGAGTATTCAAATAACCAACATGGGTTGGATGTTTGATACTAGAAATGTTCAATATATACAAACCTTCAGAACTTGTTGCCAAATATGCTAAATGGCCAATTACATCTAAACCATAAACAAGTTCCATATACCAATCATGAGTAATTGCAAATATATCATCAGGATTTGTAATATTAGCTACCCCAAAAGAAAGATCTGTTGAGCTCAAATACGCTGCAAAATATGCCATATTACCTTCTAATTCTATATCAGTAATTTGCCCATCCCAAGTGATAAAATCAAGATAACTCAATGGACCATTCAAATAATAGGGATCAGTTATATTATATGAATTAAATCTCTGTGTTGATCCAGATGTACCAGCTCGTCCAGAATATAGTGTTTCTCCATCAACAGCGATAGACCTTGTACCCACAAGTGAATTACGATAGCTTGTTAAAAACATATTCTCTGGATCATTGCAATCAAGAGCGTTAATTGAATATGTAGTATCAGTTGTATTATAACATGCATAATAAACAAATCTTCCTTGAGTATCAATACTCGTTGCGGGAAATGGTGTTTCAAAGAAATCTAATTGTTCAACTAGATAATCACGAGGATTGGTTATCATACCTGTTCCCCACCCTTCAGCATTCGTTATTGGATCTTGATATGTTGTAGTAGTAAAATCTTCAATATAATTATACGTACCATTTGTCATATAATTATTCCCAGTATCACCCCAATAAATATAAGCTTGACAACTTGATACTGTGAGAATTGGGAATAAAAGAAATATGACGCTAAAAAATTTTAGTTTCTTATTTTTTTGAAAATTCAAAATTAAAACCTCATATATTTATAATTTATAAAAAGAGCATATTTGATAAAAAGTTTACTTGAAAAAAATTTGTTTTTGAAAAAAAAATCTAAAATTATTAAAAAGTTAAATATCATTTAGGTTTTTTATAGAATATTTTTATGATTTAAATTTAATTTATGATTTAGATTAGCTATTATCTTTGGATTCATTTTCTTTATTTTCCTATCATAGGTTATTAATCCATTATATTCAATTTCTACATCTGCTGTTTGGGTATAAATTACTCCACTCAATCCTTGATTTTTAGCAGGTAAAAGAATATTTTCAACTAAATTTTGATATGCTTGTTCCACTTGCTTTTGTGTTTGAAATTTCTTATAACCATACTTCTTTTGTGGATTCCAACTATGATCAATAATCATTCTTGTATATCCACCTGTTTCAGATAATATCACTCCTCTAGCATCTGATTCTGATGGCATTCTAAATTTATCTTGATAATCATGTATACTAATGAAATGACCACCTTTATGATCAAACCAACCGCTTGCATGATCAACTAATCTTGTTTGATCATATTTCATAAGCCAATTACCTATTCTATAGGAATCAAATTGCCCCCAAGCTTCATTGAAAGGAACCCATATACAAATCGAAGGAACATTATAAAGATGATCAATCATTTCTTTTAATTCCCTTTCAAAATTTATTCGATGTGATTTTCTTCCTTGACCTGATTTCCAATAACATTTTGTATCATTTAAAATTACTTTGGAAATATGAGCAAGATATTGTCCAATAATTCCCTTTTTACCTCCACCATTAATCATATCTTGCCAAACAAGAATACCTAGCTTGTCACAATAATAATACCAACGAGCTGGTTCTACTTTTATATGCTTTCTTATGGTATTAAAACCAAATTCCTTGGCTAATTCAATATCATATTTTAATGCTACATCATTAGGAGCTGTATACAATCCATCAGGCCAGTATCCTTGATCTAATAAACCTATCATAAAATAGGGCTTATTATTGAGATGAAATCTATATCGATTCTCATTATCTTTTTCTAAACTAAACTTTCTCATTGCAAAGTATGATTTAATTTTATCAATGGTATTATTTTTCATAATTAGTTCGATTTCAAGATCATATAAATTGGGTGATTCAGGAGTCCATAATTTTGCATTCGAAATTAATATTTCAAAAGTATGGTTTTTATTGGTAATTTCTTTGATAATCTTACCATCATCTATAATTTTGATCCTAAACTCCATAGATGAATTGCTATCAATAATCTTTTCAGATTGTTCATCTAATTTAACATCTAACTCTAGTTTTAGTAGCTCTCTATCAATATCAGGTGTTATTTTAATTTTTGAGAGGTAATTTTTTGGAACGTTTTCTAACCAAACTGTTTGCCAAATTCCAGAAATTGTAGTATAGAAAACCATACCTGGTTTTAGCCATTGTTTTCCTGATGGTTGTTTTCCTTTTTCTGATGGATCATATACTCTTATTTGTAAATCATTTTCACCTTTAATACTAATTTTATCGGTTATATCTACACTAAAAGGGGTATATCCTCCTTGATGGGTTATCACTTCAATATTATTAACCCAAACTTTTGCTTCCCAGTCGATTGCTCCAAAATGCAATAAAATGCGATCATTACTCCAATCTTTTGGAATAGTAAATTTCCTTTGATACCATAAATATTGACTTGGTTTTAATTGTTTTTTGACACCAGATAGAGCTGACTCTATTGGAAAAGGAACTAATATTTCTCCATCATATTTTTCTATTTGTTTTTTCGTTTTTGGAGTAATTGCATAGTTCCATAATCCGTTAAGATTGATCCAAGTATCTCGAGCAAATTGAGGTCGTGGATATTCTAGGAAAGGTTTTTCAGCAGAAACTTCTTCGAACCAAGGTGTATTTAAAAT
>JAEORJ010000377.1 GCA_016840945.1 Candidatus Gerdarchaeota archaeon | reverse complement strand
TAGGAATGAGTATAAAACTTGAGTCTTTGTTTACAGTTAATATGAGCTGATTCCAGTGCTAATCCAGCATGAATAATATCTTTTATTGCATTCATGGAATCAGTTAGAGATGGAAAAACAATCATATCTACCATGCGAGTTTTTTGTATTGGAATTACTTTAAGTGTTGCTTCAACAATAATTCCTAAAGTTCCTTCTGAACCAACAAGTAACCAATTCAATTGATAACCTGAATTAGAACACATAGCTTTTCTTCGACCCACTCTAACAATTTTTCCATCACCTGTAATTATTACCGCATTTGATAAATGGTCGACCATTCTACCATGACGGATGCCAAAAGTTGAATCATTATTACAAGCAATTGAAGATCCTACAGTAGCAGCTTTTTTGCTTTCAGGTTCATGAGGAAAATAAAGACCATATTTTTTAAGTTCTTGATTTAAATCCCAAAGAGTGATTCCTGCTTGGGTAGTTACTGTGAGATTCTTCTCATCAACTTCTAAAACTTTGTTAAGACCTTTTGCTTCAAAAGCAATACCACCATAAATTGCAACAGCTCCACCACCCATTCCTGTAAGACCACCCATTGGTGTTACTGGTATGTGGTATTTATTAGCTATCTGAATGATTTTTGCTGTTTGCTCTTTAGTTCTTGGTCTAGCTACTAAATCAGGCATTTGGATATTTTTATCATCTCGAGGAGACCAATCTCTCGAGTATGCCATTCGATGAATTTCTTCATCAAAAATAATATCCTTTCCAACTGCATCTTTTAACTCGGTGATAATCGCCGGTGTTACTTTACCAAATTTCATTGTTAATCATCCTAGAAGAAGCAATTTTACATTCATAAATTGATTTTACTTATTAGAAAATTAATTTTGTGTTTACTATACTAAAGTAAAATTTGTTGTTTAAATTAACATTTCCCTTAATTCTAGTTAGGATTAACTGAAATATTCTCAAATCTGATGAAATTACTCCTATCAAATAGTTATTCTTTTAAAAAGTTGCAAAGTAAATAGATTTAATGATTAAATGAATTCAAAAAAATTGATTTGAAATTATTTATTGGAAAAAATTTAATTTTTTAATTATTAATTAAATACTTGGGGTTCAATAATGAAAGGTAAACATTTAAAACAAATTTTTTTGTTGGGAATTGTTGTTCTTATTATTTTACCAATAAATGTTAGTGCTGAAACAACTAATCCTATTCCTTTTTTTACCATTAGTTTATTGGCACCTTTTTATATGGTTGGACCAAATCCTTGGGCCATGGTAATGCAAGAGCAATTACCAAAAATTGGTATTGGAGTCAATTTTGTGGATACTACTACTTGGACTGAGATTTATCAAAGAACCTGGAACTATGGAGGTACCTTGCCTATCCCAACCTACAGCGAGGGAGGATATGATATCCTATTTATAGGTATGAATTCTGGACTTGATTGGAATCCAAAAGGATGGTATGATTGTGATTCAATTATTCCTAATGGAAATAATCTCTATCAATACTCAGATCAAGAAATGGATTGGGCTATTAGTAATTATACTTCATTTATAACAAATGAGCAAAGAGAAAATTGGGGTGCACAAATACAATCAATTCTCTATGATGATCTTCCAGAAATAGCTATCCTTTATCCTATGAATTTGGTTACTATGGATGATGATTTTACTGGTTGGGATGGTTTATTATGGGAAAATGATATTCATACAATGGAAAATTGGTCCATCTCAGGACAAACAGAATTTATTTATGCTATTCCATCAGAAATTGAGAATTTCTATATCTATGGGATTGAGTTATTATATGACCTTCAATGGTTAAATCAAATTTATTCTGGTTTAGTTGCTCGTAGTACTGATCCAATTGATAACCATCATTATATCCCAAACATTGCTTCAGATATAGAATCAATTGATGGCTTGAACTATACTATAACTCTTAATCCCAATGTTAAATTTGCTGATGGTATAACATTAAATGCTTCTGATATTGAATATAGTTATAATACTATAATGGATTCTGAATTTCTTACTCCAGAAACTTACTGGCGAGAAAATCTTGATGTTCAATCAATAACCATTCTTGGTGAATTTGAGTTGAAAATTTCTTTTAAAGAACAATATGTATTTCAAGAAAGAAATTTAGCTTTACCTATTTTACCCAAGCACATCTGGAATTCCACTGCAGTAGCTAATCAAGAAGATCAAGCTGCTACTTGGGCTACAACTTCACCTAATAATATCCTTGGTACAGGTCCATATTATTTAGAAGAATACAATGAAACCTATGAATTTGTTCACCTTAAGAGAAATGAATTTTATGATGACTGGACAGGTGTAACTCCTTATTTTGAAGATATCTATTTTAATTTTTACTCAAACATAGAATCAGCCTTAACTGCGCTAGAATCAGAACAAATCGATATGCTAAGTTCGCATTTTATAGTTGATACAACTGAAGTACCAGAAACGAATTGTAAATATGAATTAGTAAAAGGTGCAGGTCTAATTGAAATGGCTATCAATATGCATCATCCTTATATTGGTACAGGTGAATTATGCCCAATAAGTAGTCCTGAATCTGCAAAACATATCAGAAAAGCTATAAGTTACATGGTACCACGTAATATATTAATTGAAGAGGTTTTAGATGGTTTAGGAGAACCAGGTATTACTGGATGTTCTCCTGCAACGACTGTTTTTGATGATTCATTAGTACCATTAGAATATTCAATTGATTTAGCAAAAGCAGAAATGGCACTTGCAGGTGTGCCTGATTGGAGCTCATCTACAGCAAGTATAGACTTACCATATTTTATGGCCTTTTTAGGATTAATTGGCGGTTGTATGATTTTCGTTAAAAAAAATTAGAAGGTAAAAAATAATTTTTACCTTTTTTTCTTTAGCATCTTTAGATATTTATTTTACTCCTTCTAACATTTGTTCTTTTTGATTCTGAGGATTGTATAATGAACTTATATCTTCAATTTTCTCTATTGCTTCAATGGATTCTTGTTCTAAATCATCTAATTTTT